>CAWUOF010000691.1:0-2284 GCA_963923765.1 uncultured bacterium
GATTTATTCAATACATAATTTATTTACTTGCCTAATTGCTGATAAATTAATAATAAATTTATCAGGTTATGAGTAACTTTTAATACCTGGGTTTACTCAAATATTTTTGTAGTTTAAATAAATTGTATTTGGTTATTTATATTATATCATACTGGCGATTTTTCTGTAATTTTTGTTTTACTATACTAATTTTATAACTTGAATAATTACCGGAGCCATAATTATATATATTTAGTAGGGGTAATCAGAATTTTAAACCCTGATTATATGGTTTAAATATGGGACTCTAACAGTTAAATATAGTGAGACAATCGATAATTTTTAACTATATAATTTATATGGCTAAATTACTTGAATATAAAAATAGTGGTATAATAGAATTATTGAGGAAATAGAAAGAATCAATTTTTACTAATAAATCACGGTTTTTACTATTTCTTCTTGGCTGACTATTGCAAAATTTGTTATAATTTACGAATAAAAAAATAAAAATGTCTATTTTTTTCCATGAACAACGTTATCGCACTGCGGCAATAATGGCGAAAATAAAAGAATTTCCCATTAGTATCTGTGGTGCAGGTGCTTTAGGGGCAAATATTACGGAAAATTTAGCCCGATCGGGGTTTGAGAAAATAAAAGTAATCGATCGCGATCGCATTGAAGAACGTAACCTATCTACTCAACCCTATTACCGTTCCGATATTAACGCATTTAAAGCCAAAATTATCGCTAATAATCTTTATCGCGCTTTAGGGGTAAAAATAGAAGCACAAACCAAAGAATTAACCCCAGAAAATAGCCAGCAAATGTTATCAACCAGTAGCATAATTATAGATACCTTTGACAACAGTATCGGGCGACAAGCAGTTAAAGATTATGCCACCTTAACCAATATTCCCTGCCTACATATCGGTTTAGCCAATGACTATGGAGAAATTATTTGGAACGAAAATTATCGCGTACCTTCCCCAACAAATGACGATGTTTGCGATTATCCCCTGGCCCGGAACCTCGTAATACTAACCGTTGCCATCGCTTGTGAAGTGATTTTTACCTTTGTGGCGACAAGTCAGCAGCAAAATTTTACTGTCACCCTGGGAGATGTGGCGGTAAAACCGTTAATTTTTTAAAAAATACCGTTTTTTTAGAAGAGTAGCGATCGCTGCCATAGAACTTACTACCATTTTTTTACACAAATGTTATCGTAATACCAAGAAAAAAAAATTTATCATTAGGAGCAATACCATGACAGATTCTGGCAAAGGTCAGATAATGATTTACTTCATTGAAGAAGCAAAAGAACACTTAGAAACTATCGAACAAGGTTTATTAAATCTTTCAAATGTAGTAACTGACCAAGAAAAAACTAACGAACTATTTCGCGCTGCTCACTCTGTGAAAGGGGGAGCCGCAATGCTGGGTTTTAATAGCATTAGCAAAACTGCTCACCGTTTAGAAGATTGTTTTAAAATTCTCAAAGAAGAACCTATTAATGTTGATCAAAAATTAGAAGGGCTATTTCTCAAAAGTTTTGATACCCTCCGTGATTTATTGGAACGTCTACAAGGGCCTTTTGGTTTAAGAGAAGAAGAAGGCGAACAAATTCTTAAAGAAGCTGAACCAGTTTTTATAGATTTACAAAACTATCTTAATGCCTTAGCTTCTTCCGGTTCTCAGGCAGATGCTAGTGGGGCTTTCCCAGAAAAAGTAATAGAAGTATTGCGACAAATATTACAATTATTTAAAGAAAAAGAATCATCTAACAACCGCCAACAACTCCAAGAGTTATGTAAAAAATTAGAACAAATGCATGATGATAGCAATTGGAAAAAGTTAATACAAACCGCTAATGGTGCTATAGCTAATTCCCAAAATTCCTATCGTACCTTAGCACCTTTTGTCATTAAAGAAATAAAACAAGCTAGTGATATAATTATCGCTGGCAAAGCTGCGGAAGTTGTAGCCAGCAGAAGTTTACAACTACTAAAAGAAAAAGGCAGCGCTATACCAAAATATTTTAGTGCTGCGGCTGAACCAAAAGCTGTAGCAGAAGCTTTAATAGCTAATTTTGATAAAAAACAATTATCTGAAATAGTGCAGTTTTTACAAAAAGCCAGTAAATAATTAAGTTAGTTTTAGTCTAGTGTATTTTTTTTCTACTAGCTAAATACTAAGCACTAAAAACAGGCACTAAAAACAGGCACTAAAGAAAGCAGTAGCCAATATATCACCCAAATTCCGCACTTTATGGCAATAACTTTTGCTATTACTATATACTCAACTT
>CAWUOF010000692.1:0-2282 GCA_963923765.1 uncultured bacterium
TCCTATCGTTTTTTATCATAATTTTTGGTATAACCCTACAGAAATTGTTTAATTGTCAACATTATCAACATTGTAGGGGCGGGTTATTCGATAAGATATAATATCAACAAATAACCATCATAAACCCGCCCCCACATCATCTACAATTATCAAGTACGATGATCGCCTTTAAATAATTTATCAATAAGGGGTTTATTTAAATTATCTGTATATCATAAAATCGATCGCTTAAGTATGCAAATATCTATTATTATGATTTATAGTCCAATAATAGCGCTAAAGCGCAACAACGGTTAGATAATGCTTTAAAATCTAACTATTTTATCTTTAACTATCAATTTTTATTAGAAAAAATCAATAATATTCTTAATAAATATTTCTGGATTTTCTAAATGTATATTATGCCCACATTTTTTTATAACTTTAAGATGCATATTTTTACCTATTTCTACCATTTCTGTATTAATTTGTTGAAATTTATCATCTTGTTCACCAACTAATAAAAGCAAGGGAATTGTATTATGTTTAATATGATTCCATAAAGAAGGTTGTCTTCCAGTACTCATACCACGTAAACATTTAGATAATTCTAAAGGATTATTTTGTAATCTTTTTTGGAAAAATTCAGCAAAATTTGGGTGTTTTTTTAGGGAAGAAAAAAAAGGTTTATCGTACCACCTAGACAGAAAATCAGCTAATTTTTCATTTCTCAGTTTATAGGCTATGTGTAAATCTGATTGCAAGCGATTTAACCTTTCTAATTCAGTTTTTAATCCTGGAGAAGTTGACTCTAAAATAACTTTAATAAAACGTTGGGGATAATGTAAAGTCAAGTATAAAGCTAAACGTCCACCCATAGAATAGCCAACTAGAAAACATTGGGATATTTGTAATTTATCTAATAATTGAATTATAGCTTGGGCAGTGGGCGAAATTTGATAACATTGATCTTCGCCTGTCACCTTAGTATTACCATGTCCTGGTAAATCAATAGTCAGACAGGAAAACCGATCGCCTAGATGGGATATAACTGTCTGGAAATCATGGCGATCGCCTAAAAATCCATGTAAAAACAAAATTAACGGTTTATCATTACTACTACCAGTTAAGGAATAGGATAACTGATAATTATCTAAAATTAATGTATCTTGCATTTATTATCGCTAAATATAATATATTGATAGATGATAATTTTTAGCAAATCGGCCCTAGAAACCATGCAATTTTGCCAAGTACCACAGCAATTAAAACCCGGAGATTTATTACGAGTTATTACACCTAGTGGGTGTTTACGAGAATTAGAAGCTTTAGAAAAAGGCGTGGAAATTTGGCGATCGCGCGGCTATCGAGTAGAACTATCTCCCGATTATAATAATCGCTGGGGTTATTTAGCCGGTACCGATGAACAAAGAAGAAATCAACTAGAAATAGCATGGAAAGACCCCGAATGTAAAGGTATTCTCTGCGCCAGAGGCGGATATGGTGGCGCTAGACTTCTGGAAAATTGGCAATGGTCTTCTATACCTTCCCCTAAATGGTTAATCGGTTTCTCTGATATTACCAGTTTATTATGGAGTTTAGTTAATTTTGGTATTACGGGAGTACATGGCCCTTTATTAACAACTTTATCCGCAGAACCCGACTGGTCAATTCAAAGGTTATTTGATTTAGTAGAAGGGGAAAAAATAGCACCTCTGGAGGGTAAAGGATGGCGTAACGGTAAAGCAAGAGGAATGTTTTTACCAGCTAATTTAACAGTAGCTACACATATCTTAAAAACTTGTTTACAGCCATCTTTAGATGGTGTTATTTTAGGCTTTGAAGATGTAGGAGAAGCACCTTATCGCATTGATAGAATGTTAACTCAATGGCGGATGATGGGAATGTTGGAAAAAATACAGGGAATAGCTTTAGGTAGATTTAGTCAATGGGAACCATCCGCAAATATTCCTAGTTTTACTGTTGAAGAAGTATTGCGCGATCGCCTGGGTGATTTAAATATTCCTATTGTTTCAGAATTATCTTTTGGTCACGATGGTGTTAATGCTGCTTTACCTGTTGGTGTAGAAGTTGAATTAGATGCTGATAAGGGTAGTTTAGAAATAATATATTAGGGTTAATATAGAATGTAGAATGTAGAATTTAGAATGTAGAATTTAGAATTAGCTATGAGGATTAATTGAGAAAATATTAATAAAATTGTAGGGGCGGGTTATTCGATAAATTATGAGACTAGACGATAAGATAAATAAACCCGCCCCTGTCTAATCGATTAATTACTT
>CAWUOF010000693.1:0-2279 GCA_963923765.1 uncultured bacterium
AGGTCTCGTGGGCTCGGAGATGTGTATAAGAGACAGGCCCCCTTTCCCCCCTGCCCGCTTTCTTCAAATCTATTACGCCAAATACTCGGCATAACCCAATTCATCTAGGCGTTTTTGTTTCTCCATAACAGCATCGTTTAAACTTTGGCGATATTGCTGGACTCGTTCCAGTAAATCAGGTTGATGAGTGGCTAATATTTGGACAGCTAATAAACCGGCATTTTTAGCATTGCCAATGGCTACTGTAGCTACGGGTATGCCTGCGGGCATTTGCACGATCGAGTAAAGAGAATCTAATCCTTGTAAATGACGACTGGGTACAGGTACTCCAATTACAGGTAAAGGAGTCAGAGAAGCTACCATTCCTGGCAAATGAGCGGCCCCTCCAGCCCCAGCGATAATAACTTTAATACCTCTTTGATGGGCATTTTTGGCATAATTTACCATCCGTTCTGGGGTACGATGAGCAGAGACGATCGCAACTTCGCAAGGAATATTAAATTCTTCGCAAACAGCGATCGCTTCTTTCATGGTGGGCAAATCTGAATCGCTACCCATGATAATGCCAATTAAGGTTTGGGTCATAAAATTGTAAATTTAAAGTAGAGATTTTTAATTTTCTCATGTCCAGCACCAAATTTTATAGTTTATAGTTATTAAGAACTAATAAATGCCGATCGCCGCTCAATAACCAATACAATCGATAATAATTACATTAGACATTTCCTCAAATTACAAGAACAATCTCTTATCCTACAGAAACCATCTATTTCTGCCGTTCCTCTCTGTTCCCCCATTTTTGGATATGTCTAATGTATAGTGTTGATCTTGCTTAAAAATGTGATGACTAAAGCAATTACTATTAATGTTACCCCACTGGATATTATTAACGCTCGTTTATCCGATTATGCAGATTTGCAAAAAATATCTGTGGATAGCCAAGGAAAAATAGCAGGGATTTATCCAATGGCTAGTGTATTATCATCAGATACTTCGCCTAATGTACAAGTATTAGATGTAGGAGGAGATTGGATTTCCTTAACAGGCGTGGATTTACAAATAAATGGCGGGTTAGGTTTAGCTTTTAATGATGTAAATATCCATCATCGTGCTTTTGTACAAAAAATATGTGAATTATTAGGTAAAGAAGGTATTGATGGATTTTTACCAACATTAGTAACAACTTCGATCGAAAATATTCAGAGATCGCTGCGTTTGTTTGCCGATTTTGTTGCTTTAGAAACCGATTTGCAACCGGTAGCCCATATTTGGGGAGTACATTTAGAAGGACCGTTTTTAAATCCACATAAACGCGGCGCTCACCCCTCAGAGCATTTAATTCCCTTAACAATAGATAATGTAAAAAGGGTTTTAGGAGATTATGCCAGTATAGTTAAAATAATGACCTTGGCGCCGGAATTAGATAGCACTGGGGAAGTAATTCCCTATTTGCGATCGCTAGGAATTACAGTCAGTCTCGGTCATTCCTTAGCCACAGCAGCACAAGCACAACAGGCATTTGCAGAAGGAGCAACAATGGTAACACATTCCTTTAATGCTATGCCAGAATTACATCATCGGGAACCAGGATTATTAGGAGAAGCGATCGCTAATCCCCAAGTTATGTGTGGTTTAATAGCAGATGGTCAGCACGTATGCCCGACAATGATTCAGTTATTATTACGGGCAAGCTGTTATGAAAAGGGAATATTTTTAGTTAGTGATGCCCTTGCACCTTTAGGATTACCTGATGGTATTTACCCTTGGGATACCCGACAGATAGAAGTAGAAAAGGGTACTGCTTGGATAAGATTAGATTATCATACATCTTTACAAAATGGTATTTTAGCAGGTACCACATTGCCCTTATTAAAAGGTGTAGAAAATTTAGTTAAATGGGGAAGTTGTCAAGTAGGTACAGCTATTTCTTTAGCTACAGAAGCACCCCGAAAAGCGATCGGTATGCCCGGATTTGAAATTGGACAAGCTGCCCGTTTTCTTCGGTGGCATTTTGATGAATCTACCAGAAAATTAACTTGGCAGCGTTTATTGCCTTAATTTTTGCGAATTACTTGCTTTAAAGTTTTGGTAGTTGTCTAATTGTCTAGTCGTCTTTATGGTGATTAATTTATCGAAATTGCTCATACTATTACTGTTAAATTAATTAACCATAAAGATAGTAAAAATACCAAATTAATAAATAATCATTACTGATTATATTTATATAATGAAAAATAACATTATTTTCCTAAAATTAATCTGTAGGGAGAGTCACACCT
>CAWUOF010000694.1:0-2273 GCA_963923765.1 uncultured bacterium
CCTACCATTAGATTCTCCCGCCCGATCGCGATTAAAATACTGCCCGCCAATATATTTAGTAACATAAATAGCATGAATAAAATAATGGAACAAAGCAGCATCAAAAAAATCCCGCATTTCACTATAACTTTCCCCAACTTCTGGATAATTTTGAGTTAAACGTAACCAAATTTCCCTAGCATTTTCCATCTGCCATTGGGAATAGGTGATAGTATCACTACTCATATCAAATATATTGATATTAGGGTCGAGAAAATCCATTGTATCTTCATCAGTTGCATAAGCTAAACCTGGTTCAGAACTACGTTGAGCAATTGATTTTAATAAATTTAATTCTGATTGCTTATTAACTGTTGGAAATTGTTTATATCCATACTCGATCGCCCATTCATCATAGGGACCAACAACACGAGTAAAATAATCTCCCTGTTTAATACCAGGAGGAGCTAAATTAACTGGATTATAATCCATTATTGAACCAGTTAAACCTTTACTCCGAGTAATATCAATATTATTTAACTCCTCTGGTTTTAAAAATGTACTACCGTGAAAATTATGCCGTAAACCTAAAGTATGACCAACTTCGTGGGCGATTAATTCCCGTAAATACTGATTCACATATTCTTGCATTTCCTGACTATCGGCACTTACTCCCCGCACAAGTGATAAGGTCATGGCCCCAAAAGCAGCCTGATTAATAGAACCGATACCAAAACACAAATCTCCTGCTGCAATTAATTTGGCTAAACTTGGGGGAATTGATGATAATTTATTCGCTGATCTTTTTTCATTAAATAAATTTAAGGAATTATCTATCATTACTTCCTGTAACCCCAATGGATTACAATAGGTTTCTGTCATTTTTGATAAAAAAGATATTCCCTTGGGCTGTCTCGGACTAATTAAATTACGATATTTATTTCTTATGAATTGAATAGAATTACCATCGATAATAATATCTGCATCTAAAATTTGTCCTGTTAAGGGATTCACCCTAGAAGGACCAATGCCAAGAAAACCATTTTGAAAAGAATAAGACCAGCGAATCACGTTATAACGTACATCAGCAGGATCCCATGTTGCATTATCCGGCATTTGTTTCACTTCGATCGCATTAATAAATCCTGCTTTTTCAAAGGCTTTATTCCACATTAAAATGCCTTCTCTGATAACACTTCTATATTCAATGGGTATGGTATTTTCTAACCAAAAAACTATCGGCTGTTTTGGAGGGGATAAGGGGGCGTTAGCATCTTTTTTTTCTAAATGCCAGCGATTAATATAACGTACAAATTTTTCCTTGTTATTATCATTAGAAAAATCTTGATACGCTGTAATAAAATAACCTATTCTTTCATCAGCAATACGGGGACGATAACCATTATTTACAGGTAATTCAGATAAACTATAACGCACAGAAAGATTAAAGGATCGATTGTCAGGTAGTGATGATAATTCTATCTGGTTACTTTCGTTTTGTGTAAAACCATAAATTGTTTCAATTTCTACATTTAAAGGAAATGCTTTAATATTACGAAAATAGGTTTGATTTTTGTCTAGTCTGTAATAATTATCAAGTATTAATTTAAAATTAGGAATATCTGCTAAAAATAATTCATTTAGTTCAATTAAAATGGTTTTTCTTTGGGGATGAATACTTTTAATTGCTACAGCTTCTAAAACTGAATCACTAAAAGATGTATCTACCGATCGCGATCGAGGATCTTCACGATTTACCCGAAAATAAGTATTAGTAACTACAAATTGCACGGTTTGATTTACCCGCCTTAATGAAAATAAAAAATCTTGTAATGGCAAGCCCCTAATTAAACCTTGACCTATGCCAGAATTCATTGTGATAATAGCTAGATAATTTTTATTTAATTGTTCTGGTTTAATTTCTAAATAAATTTTTCCGTTTTCTTTATGGCGATAAATAGTAAATAATCCTTCTAGTTTTTCCGTGTTTTTAATTACTGCATCAAAATTTTGTAATCCTTGTGTTTCTTGGCTTTTTTCATCTTTGTTTTTATTATTTAACACATTTTCGGCGCGACTTTCTACTGGGTTTGTTCCTGGAGTGACAGTTGTATTTATTTGTGCTTGCAACGCTCCCATTTCTCCGAAAATTCCTGGGAATGCGATCGCTAAGATAGTTAATTTTTTTATTCGGTTTAGCATCTATTTAACCCTATTCCTGGTATAAACAATGGTAAATTTATCATACTGTACACCCTAATACATCCCTGAATTTTACCATTAATAGCTTAACT
>CAWUOF010000695.1:0-2270 GCA_963923765.1 uncultured bacterium
CATTATTAATCACCACAAAAAATCACAAAATTTAAGGATAAATAAATTATCATTACCAAATAATAAATCAAAAAAATTTATCGGAAATTTTATAATCAGCCAAAACCAAAAATAATGATAATGCGATCGTTTCTAATATTATAGGAAAAATAATATATAAATTCGCGTATAATTCCCTTGGTAATAATTCTATATATATTATGACAAAAAAAACTCAAGGGGCGATCGCTGCTGGACATGAAAAAACCGCAGCAGCAGGAAAAGCCATGTTTGAATTAGGCGGTAATGCCTTTGATGCTGCCGCCGCCGCAATTTTAGCCGCCTTTGTCACAGAACCCGGACTAACTTCTGCTGGTGGTGGAGGTTTTCTTTTAGCCCATACTTTTGATAATCAAAATATTTTATTTGACTTTTTTACCCAAACTCCTCGTCATAAAAAACCTGCATCTGAAATTAACTTTTATCCTATAGATGTAGACTTTGGTGGGGCAATACAGGAATTTCATATCGGTTTAGGTTCGATCGCTGTACCAGGAAACATTGCCGGAGTCTTTCATTTTCATAAAAAATTAGGAAAATTACCCTTAAAAGTTGTTATCGAACCTGCCTTAGATTATGCTAAAAATGGCGTAAAAATAGATAAATTTCAAGCTTATTGTTTTACTATCCTCAAACCGATTTTAATGGGTGCAGAAACACCTAAAAAAATTTATGCACCCCAAGGAAAATTACTAGAATATGGCGATATTTTATATATGCCTAATTTTGCCAATACTTTAGAATATTTAGCAGATCAGGGTATTAAGGAATTTTACCAAGGTGAAATAGCCCATTTATTAGTTAAAAATTGTCAGGAACAAGGAGGATATTTAACTTTAGAAGATTTACAAAATTATCGAGTTATCGAAAGAAAACCTTTAACTATAACTTATCGCGATCGAACTTTATTAACTAACCCTCCTCCTAGTTCCGGTGGAACCTTAATAGCTTTTGCCTTACAAATGTTAGAAACAGTAGATTTATCTAATATTGAATTTGGTAGTACTCATCACTTACAAATATTAGCCGAAATCATGCGGTTAACTAACGAAGCTAGAAAAGATAATTATGATATTAATGTTTATCAAGATAACGTAGCAGAAAAATTTTTATCTCCTGAACATTTACAACCATACATACAACAATTAACCGGAATAACCAACAAATGGGGTAGTACTACCCATATTAGCACAATGGATGCAGAAGGTAATGCTGCTAGTATGACGAGTTCTAATGGCGAAGGTTCTTCCTATATGATTCCTGGTACAAGTATTATGTTAAATAATATGTTAGGAGAAGAAGATTTAAACCCCCAAGGTTTCTATAACTGGCCAGAAAATCGTCGCATTTCTTCCATGATGTCTCCTACAATAGTATTAAATAATAATCAGCCAGAAATAGTTATAGGTTCTGGTGGTTCAAAACGAATTAGAACAGCTATTTTACAAGTTATTTCTAATTTAATAGATTTTAAAATGTCTGTAGATAAAGCCGTAGATAGTCCGCGCATTCACTGGGAAAATAATATTTTTAGTATCGAACCAGGATTAAATGCAGAAGAAATAAAAGAATTAGCAGTAACAGATACTAAAGAAGTGGTTTTATGGCAGGAAAAAAATATGTTTTTTGGTGGTGTTCATACGGTAATTAAAAATAAAAATGGGGAGTTAGAAGGGGCAGGTGATGGGCGCAGAAATGGCGCGATCGCTCAAACTTAAATTAATCATCAGATATCATAATATTAAGTCAGAATAAAAATTACTTTATTATTTTTTTTTAGCTTGATGTGGAGTTGGCTATTATAGGCCCATTTACCCTGGCTAACAAGTCTAAATTTTTTTGTTTAATTACTTGACTAAAAAATCAACCTAGGCTATTATAGATATAGTCAAGGAGAAAATATTTATGGTTGAATAAAAAATCAAGTCATGGCAAATCAGGGAGTTAATATGAGGAATTCCTGATACATAGGCGAAATGATGAAAAATAAACAGAGTTTCGCTTATAGGTAAGCTGTTGAGCATTTAAAGTGTTGATTATAGGCGCTACTATAGATAACTGAAAATATAGTTCAAATTTTGTCTATAGTCTATCAGCTTAGTGTGTATTTCATAATTGTAAAAAACCGTTATGGCGTTGTTTTTCGTATAATAATATGGTGTTACTGAGGGGCTAAAGCCCAACAACAGCCCAAAAGCTGAGGGGCTAAAGCCCAACAACAGCCCAACAAC
>CAWUOF010000696.1:0-2258 GCA_963923765.1 uncultured bacterium
CCCATGACTATTACCAGGCCATTAGACAGACTATAACTTTAGCATAGGGCATTAATATGGTATGGCTGACCAAAAAAGCGGGGTTTTAGAAAACATAGTCTTTTTATAAATTATAAATCTCACTGTTAACCCGATTTTTCGGGTATTTGTGGGTAATTTTTATTGATATAGGTATATTTGTAAAAATATAATTCTGGTTTTTTTAAATTAATTATTTATATTTATGTAATAGCTGATTTCATATAAAATGAACAAATTTAACAGCCCGATCGCACCTGCAAAAAAAAGCGATCGGGCTTTATAGCCTTAACAATATAATCATCTTAATTATCAATTGAACCTAGCCAAAAATGATAATTATTGCCCATCCTTGCATTTCAAATCAACTCTTATATTTTTGCTTTTCTCCTGCTTGTAAATATGCTTCTCGCAAATGAGTACCTGTTAAATTTACTCCGCGCATTCCGGCTAAATTTAAGTTGGTTTTCCAAAACATTGCACCGCCTAAATTAGCTCCTGTTAAATCAGCTTCGCTGAAATTAGCTTCACTTAAGTTTGCTTGACTCAAATTTGCTTCCGATAAATCAGCTTTAGTTAAATTTGCTCTATGTAAATTAGCTGCGTGTAAATTAGCACGAGATAAGGTAGTTACACGCAATTGAGCATCTTTGAGATTAGCGGCGGTTAGATTACATTTACTTAAATTTGCTCCGCTTAATTTAGCTTCGCTTAAATTTACACCATCTAAATTTACACTATGTAAATCTATGCCATTGAGATATGCTTGACTTAGTTTTACTCCATTAAGTAAGGCTTTTTCTAGTAAGGCACCACTTAATTTTGCTCCAGTTAAATTTGCCCAGCTTAAATTAGCCCCTTTTAAATTAGCCGATCGCAAGTTTACCCCCTGCAAATTTGCCCCACATAAATTTACTCCTAACAAATTAGATAAGCGTAAATTTACTCCAGATAAAATTGCACCGCTTAATTTAGTTCCTATTAAAATTGATTTCACTAAATAAGCGCCTTGTAAATTAGCTTTTGTCAAATCAACCTGGCTTAATCTGGCTTCGTTTATTTTCGCATAACTTAAATCTGCTCGATACAAAATAGCTCCATTAAGATTTGCTCCCGTTAAAAATGCTCGACTTAAGTTAGCACCTGTTAAATCAGAACCGGATAAGTTAATTCGTATTAGTTGAGATTTGGCTAAATTAACTCCTCTTAAATTAATATCACAAAAATCTCTTTCCCCTGCTGCATAACGCCTTAATAATTCGTTAGCATCCATATTATCTGGCCTCCACTAGAGCTTGTTTGATTTCATTTATTTATATATTTCCCAAATTATCCTAAAAAAATTTATGAAATTTATTTAGGTTTTTATAAAATTTACAAAACTTGATATTTATTTACATTGATTTTATTACAGTACTTTCTGAATATATGACAGACATCTTACACTTTAACCCCTGATGGGATAAGTATTTTATAATTTTGCTTTTGCGATATAATACGACTAAGTGCGTTGTAACTAAAATAGTATATATCATTATCAAAATTTGATGGCGCTGTTGCATTAGAATCTCTTGAAATAAAAAATCCGCTTATATTTGTATAGTTAAAATATGGTGTTTTTGCTGTCATTAAGATGTACCGAAATAAAAATTATATACTTATTTAGTGATTTGGTTAGATTTGGGCATAAAGGATAAATAAGGGAAAGAAAATGGTAGCGATCGTTTTAGTAATAAATCTAATTATATCTCTAATATGTCTTTATGTGGCTGGAAAAATTTGGAGATATCGCCAAATCTTAGCAAAAGTAGCTGATAGAGTAAATGCAGCCGATCGCAGTACCTATAAAGTCCTCCATGCTGCCCCTAATGCAATTATTAAAGGACAAAAAGGTACTCGATCACTACGACAACAATATCAACAATTAGAAATACAAATTCAACAAATACAAAAAATTATGGTAATTTTAAAACTGGGACAAAAAATCTGGCGTCGATCGAAGAATCGACGTTAGTATAAATCCTTACCAAAAGATGTTATTAGGTATCTTGTCCCATAAAATTATGGGCAGCATAACAAAAATTTCTGGCAACTTTATAGCGTAATTTCCCTAAAAACTACCTAAAATTGGTTTTAGAAATAACAAAAAAATATGTCCTCAAATAATAATTCAAAAACTTTTATTGGCGGAATGCTGCTAGGGGCTGCTATTGGGGCAGTAACTAGTTTACTCTTAGCCC
>CAWUOF010000697.1:0-2254 GCA_963923765.1 uncultured bacterium
ACCATCTCCCCGCGTTGCACCCCTTACTAAAACGCCATTTTCGTAAGTTAAAGCTATGGCAGAACCGTCTATTTTTAACTCACAAACATAACTAAAATTTGCTGGAGAAACCTGTCGCTGCCATCTTTCTTGCCAAGTAGCAAATTCTGGAATATTAAAAGCATTTTCCAGACTATAAAGGGAAACGTTATGGCGTACTGATGTAAATTGGGTAGCGGGTTTTTCTCCTACTCGTTGAGTAGGGCTATCGGGGGTAATTAATTGGGGATATTTTGCTTCTAAATCTTGCAGTTGCCGATATAATTTATCATAAACGGCATCTTCCATAATGGGATTATCGAGAACATAATATGCATAGCTGGCTTTTTGAATTTGTTGCCGTAATTGTTGTACTTTTTCTGGGATTTCTGGCGTTAAATTTTCCATGATTTTTTCCTAATATGCTATCTAATTATATGCTGATTGATTACCGTAAGAAATAACATAACCACGATCGGTAATACAAAGGCTAATACATATATGATTAGAAATGATATAATTGTAGCAAATGATGGCATCTCTATGGCAGTATTTTCTACTACATATTTAGCTATTTGATATTTTTGAACAAAGGGCAATTGATGAAAAGGTTTTTTTCGTAATTCCCAGAAAGTCTCGGCAAGAATAGCTTCTTCTGTTAATAAAATTCTACTTTCTTTAATTTTTTGGCGAATTTTGGCCAATATCGAAACCTTTCTATTTTCAGCTTGGGCTGCAACTAATAATATTCCCCCTATTATTAATAATATCGGATCTCTACTTAATAAACCAAGAATAAATAATAATCCACCACTGATAAAACGAAAAGCTTTTTGTAATAAAGGAAATCTTGGTAAGAAGATAACATTAAACAATTGTCCGCCATCAAAGGGTACGATCGGTAATAAATTTAAATAATTTAAAGCTAATAACATAAAACAAAATAGTTGGGCGATTTCGCTATTTGTATGTAAATAAATTGCCCAGCAAATCACCCCAGCAATAATACCAGGTAACGGCCCTAAAAGATAGACGATCGCCTTTTGATAACTTTTAATATTTTTGTCCGGTAAGCCTATGGCTGCTGCCCCAAAAAAAGGAATAAATAATATTTTTAAATCTTTATATTTAAATAAATACATTCCTAATAAATGTCCTAATTCGTGGAAAAATATCACCACAATTAAAACTAATAATAACATCGGTGAAAAATACAAACCAAAAGAAATTCCAAATAATAATAAACTACCTATAAATAAAGATAATTTTCCAATCCAACTCATATCTCTAGGTTTAGATTGTTCATTTATTCTTAGATAAGATTCTACTTCTACTTCTATAGGTATTTCTACAGGTAACTTTACTGATTTTGTTGCTTTCAGCATTTTATCACGTAAAGTCTTTACCTTGCCTGTATTTATCAAAAAATTATGGGTAAAACGGATAGCTGGAAATAACTGCACACGATAAAAATTTTCTTGGTCAATTGGTTGTATCCAACCTGTATTTTTTAATTCTTTTAAATATGCATCTATATTTTCTTGTTCATAACTGATATATTCTAGGGGATTTAACGCTAAAGTTTCTTTCTCTTGTTTTAATTGATATAAAGTCTGAAAATGTGCGTTATATTGTTCATTTAAACTGGCTGTATATGGATCAATTAAAGTAGTATTGGCATAATTCCCTAAAAAATCATGCTTTAAACCATTAATTGTATATAGTTTGTGACCGTCGGCAAAAAAAGATACAAATCCAACTCTACACACCGAGTTAGCTTCCGGTGTAGAAGATACGGATAATATTGCATAAATATCATCAAAAAAGTTAAAATAAACTAATTCCCATTGCTGAGAATATGGATTAACAAAAATTCCATCGTATATTTGACAATGGGAAAACTCAAAATTTAAGGCTATAATTTCTTTTTCTTTTTCTGCAAAAATATCTTTTAAATATATGGGTAAATTATCTATATCAGCAATTTGATAATTGCCTGGTTTAATAGTTAGTCCCAAAACATAACGAACTAATAACCAATATCTGATAATTTGCAATAAAACTACAAAAAACAAGAAGTAAAGTAAAAAATTTACAAATTCCATAGCAAGGTTTTCCAGAAATGAGATAAGATACTCAGAAAGTTATGCTTTAATGACATAATTTTTAAATAATTTCCAGATATAGCGCTACGCAAATACATTAGGACATTCCCTAAAAGCAGCATCCACACAAT
>CAWUOF010000698.1:0-2247 GCA_963923765.1 uncultured bacterium
GGTATAAAAACACAATATTTTTCAATATCTAAACCATAATTAGCAAAAGCTATGTGGAGGCGTTGCCAAAATTTATCTGCTACCTTCACAGAGTTGATTTGACGCATAAAGAGAAACTGGGCATTAGGAACTAAACGGGCAATTTCTGGAAAAATAAAATCATACTGGGGTAAATATTTAAACAAAGACTGAGGAGATAAATACAATACTTTATCATCCGATAGTTGAAAATAAGAACGAGGTATAGTTTTTTCAGGAATATTAGGCTTAGGAAAAGGTATTCCTAAATTTGGTAAACGAATTAATTCTTCAGCATAATATTCTTTTTCTGCATTTTCCGGTTCCATAATATCGCTAGAAAGAAAATAATCAATAGTAGGAATTCCCGATGTTACAGGATGTCCCCAAGCCATACATTGAACCGGCGCCAAACGTAACCCGGCAAATATAGTCATTAATGGATGCATTCCAATATCTAAGAAAACTAAAATATTTAGTTGGTCAGATTTAATTTTTTCGGCAACTGTACGGATATAATTTAGATTTAAACCGTTAACGGCTGGTAGATGATTAAAATAGTCACTGTGATATTTAAATTCGTCGGTGGCATCATCAATACTTTCTCCTAGATGGTAAGAATGTATTTCAAATTTTTGTCGGTCACAATGGCGTAACCAACCAATAAATACTCTACTCACTGTGTGAATACAAAGGTAAGTAGAAATATAACCAATACGAATTTTATTAGTAATTTGATTATTAATTAAAGTATTTAGCTTGGGCATTTGTATAGGCTGGATAAATTCGGGAAAATTACCGCCCATAATTTTATGCACAAACTGTCCATAATTTTTTTGTAACTCTAAATCATTTTGTCCTTGATATTGTAGGTAAAAATTAGTTTTTATGAGAATATTTAAAGCTGCTATTCTAGCTTCAGGAGTATCAAGTTTTGTGGTTTGAATTAAAGTTTCTAAGCCGATGCTAAAATAGTTACGAAAATCGGTAATTTCTGCTTCATTTTCATAAATAATTGGTAAAAGTAAAAGTTCTTGGCGTTTAAAATATAAATTATTGTTATTAAATATTTTACAAGCTTCCCTTGCAGTAGCAATAGCTTCAGAAGTTCTCCCACAACGATGTAAATTTTCTATTAATTCAGAGTATAAAAAATTTACTTGTTCAGAATTTGAGGAAATTTTAATATATTCTCGATAAGTATTAATTAAATTATCCCACTGATTCAGGTTTTTAAAACATTCAATTAAATGTATATAAATTTGATTTTTGATATCATCACCGAGATTATTTTTATCATTTTTATCAGCAGCCAGAAATGTTTGATACCAATTTATAGCTTCTTGATAGTTTTTTTGTTGATAATAAGCTAATCCAAAATAAAAATAGGTATTAGTTTTATATTTATCTCCTTTTTGTTGAAAGGCTAAACCTAAATCCCAGGATATTTGCCAATTATTTTGATTTAATTTTAAAGCTTGTGTATAACAAATAATGGCTTGATCAAATTGACGTTGTAAACTTAAAATTTTGCCTAATTGATAATGAAAATAAAAATGATTTGGGAAAATTTCTACAGCTTGTCGGTAAATTAATTCAGCTTTATAAGTATTACCTGCTTCCGCTAAAATTCGCCCCAGATAAATATAATTATCAATAAATTTCGGATCTAAATTAATAGCTGTTTGATAAGCTTTAATGGCTGGAGAAATACCGTCTGTTTTTTCTAAAATTAATGCTAATCTGCAATAATGAATAGCTTTTTGAGGACGAAATTTTAAACAATCATAAAGGTTTTCTAGGGCTTCTTGATATCGTCCCATTTGGTAATAAAGGGAACCTAAATCACTATAAATATCTGGATTTTGATAATTATTTTGTAAAATATATTGTAAAACTTGTTTATATTTTTCTTCTGCTTCTGTAAATTTACCTTGAGAATGCAATTTTATAGATTCTTGATGTAGTAATTTTAATTCTGATTCTGATATTGTCATTTTTTTAACCATAAATAGGAAAGAATAGATTTATAGAAAAAGTCAAGTTAGAAACAAATAGTTATTTTGCCAGCATTTTATAGACGTTAAATAACCGTTGTTGCGCTGTCTTCGCCAAAGTGGACTATATCTCAATATTATAGATATTTGTATAGTTAAAATATTCTTTTTTTACAAATATGATATGCACCTGGTAATATTTAAAAGCGAAGCTTAAAATTGTGAAAATTTA
>CAWUOF010000699.1:0-2240 GCA_963923765.1 uncultured bacterium
TTTCAGACGGCCCTAAAAAAGTCGGATTTGGACGAGTAATATGTACTTCCCACACAGCTTTTAGAGTTGAAAATATTTCGCGGAAAGTATAGTATCGCATGGATTCATCGCGGTAAATTCCCCAGTCAGCAACTCCTAAACCTATTGCTTCTATACCTAAATGATTACAGGTATAAACTGCACGGGGTAAATGATAATTTTGAGTGATTAAAATAGCTCGATTTAAATCAAAAATTGCCTTGGCTCGATAACAGCTTTCGTAGGTACTAAAGCCAGCATAATCGAGAGTTACATCAGCAGCCAATACGCCTTTTTCTATGGCGTAATTTTGCATGGCTTTAACTTCATTATAATTTGGGCTGCTATTATCTCCGGTCATTAATATTTTTTGCACTTTACCTAGTTTATAAAGTTTTATTGCTGCTTCTACTCGATCGGCTAACATTGGTGTTGGTGTGCCATCATCCCATACCCCCGCACCAAAAACGATCGCTACCTTTTCTGGGGGAATTTTTGTTACATCTATATAACGGCGATCGCTAGTAATAATATTAACATAATAATTTATACCTACTGTTATTAACAAACTAATTGCTAATAATAACCAAAAAGTTAGACGTCCGGAGGATAAAATTAACCATTTTTGTAACATAATATTATGCTTGAATTTCCAGAAATTTTGATTTTCATGTAAATTTATCGGTTTATAAGTATTTAATTTTTTGGTTTAATTATATGGTTTAATTATATTTGACTAGCCAGGATAATTTTATCCAGATTTTTGATGTGTATTTACTAATAAAATCAACCTTTTACCATTATTTTTGATAGCGAGATAAGGTTAATTTTCTGAGAATCTTGTATTTAAAATCCTGGCATTAAATCCTATATATTAAGATTGTAAACCTACGGCTTCCGAAATATTAGATAATCCTCTGGCTTCTAATTTAATCAGTAAACCTTCTAAAATGTGGCGCACCATGAGAGGTCCTTCATAAATTAAGCCTGTATAAACTTCTAATAAACTAGCACCGGCAGTAATTTTTTCCCAGGCATCTTCCGCCGTAAAAACTCCTCCTGTGCCAATTATTAACATTTTGCCTTGGGTTTGTTGCCAAATAAACCTGATTATTTCCGTAGAATGTTGTCGTAAAGGTGCGCCACTTAAACCCCCTGCTTCTTCAGTAATTGCTTTACCAGTAGCAGAAATAATTTTAGTTTTTAATCCTGTACGACTAATTGTGGTATTAGTAGCGATAATTCCAGCTAATTGATAGGTTTTAGCTACTGTGATTACCTCGGAGATTTCCTCCCATGTTAAATCAGGTGCAATTTTTACTAATATTGGTTTATTTCCCTGATTTTCTTGCTGTAAAGCATCTAAAATTATACTAAGGCTAGATGCTTCTTGGAGGGATCGCAATCCGGCTGTATTGGGTGAGGACACATTAACAACATAATAGTCCCCCCAGTTTTTCAGTAACTTAAAACTTCCTAGATAGTCTGCGGCAGCTTCTTCTAGGGGTGTTACCTTGGATTTACCAAGATTTATTCCTAACCGTAGCGATCGAGGGTTCGACTGCCAACGACTAGCTAATTTGGTTGCCATTTCTTCTGCCCCACAATTATTAAAACCCATACGATTGAGGGCAGCTAAATCTAATGGTAAACGAAACATCCGAGGGCGAGGATTGCCCGGTTGGGCGTTTAAAGTACAAGTGCCCAATTCGGCAAAACCAAAGCCAAGATTTTCCCATATTCCGGAAGCGTCCCCATTTTTATCAAAACCAGCCGCTAAACCTAATGGGTTATTAAATTCCAGCCCCCACAGGGTTTGTTTAAGACGGCTATCTGTTAAACGGCAGCTTTGTTTTAATAGGGAGTTTATTCCCAGGGCGATCGGGCTAATTTCATCTCGATCGAGCCAACTTAAAAAATTAACCGTCATGTTATGTAACAATTCTGGATCTGCTGGTAATCCAGAAATTAAATAAGGACGTACTAATACTTTATAAAGATCCAAAATGCCAAATCCCCAAAAATTCAACAGTGTTATTTTCTAATAAATAGCAGTTTACTGCATTTTTATATAGAAATTTTTTCCAGCTAATCCATATCGGAGAGATTTATTTATAATAGACTTAATCAATAATAAATAATAATTTTAACAATTATAAAAATTACGACCAATTTTAAATTATAATTTGTTGGTTAAGTTAACACTTAATTTTTTAGCTTTT
>CAWUOF010000700.1:0-2239 GCA_963923765.1 uncultured bacterium
AGGGACTGGGTTAGGATTAGCTATTAGTCAACAAATTGTCCAGCTAATGGGTAGTAATATTCACGTTAACAGTATCTTGGGTAAAGGTAGTATTTTTAGTTTTGATCTAAATTTACCAATTTCATCAATACTCCATTTTTCTTCTGGATATTCTACTAAAAATATAATTGGATATGAGGGGCAAAAACAAAAAATTTTAATAGTAGATGATAGTTGCGAAAGTCGAAAAATCATTGCAAATATGTTAGAACCGATCGGCTTTGAAATTATCGAAGCATCCAATGGCTTAGAAGGTATAGAAAAAGCTAAAGAATTTCAACCATATCTTAGCATTGTTGATATATTTATGCCAGAAATAGACGGATTAGAAATGGTAAAACGGTTGCGTTATTTACCAGAATTTCAAAATGCTATTTTTATTGCTTCTAGTGCTAGAGTCTTTGAATACGATCGCGAAAAAACTTATCAAGCAGGCTGCAATGATTTTTTACCTAAACCTATACAAACAGAAATTTTACTAGAAAAAATACAGCGATATTTACACTTAGAATGGTTATATTCTGAAAGTAATATTATACCAATAGAAAAAAACAACAATCTCGATATAAAATCATCATTGCCGGAAATTTTAGTTATGCCCACAGCCGCCGAAATACAAAAATTACTGGCAGCAGCAGAAATTGGCGATTTTGAAGAAGTAGAAAAAGAAATAGCACAAATACAAAAATTAAATCAAAATTATGCTATATTCGCTAATACTATTTTAGAATTTACCAAGGAATTTGATTTTGAAAAAATTATTAATTTAGTCAACGAAAAAATACTATTAGATAAATAACAGTAATGGATACCCCACAGGGAAAAATAATATTAATAGTAGATGATAATATTACGAATATTAAATTATTATTTAATATTTTTAAAGAATTTGGCTTTAAAATATTAATTGCTAAAGATGGTATTAGTACAATATCAACAGTGCAAAAAATATTGCCGGATATTATTTTATTAGATGTAATCATGCCAGGAATAGATGGATTTGAAACCTGTCGTCGTTTGAAAGCATCTCCGATCACTAAAAATATTCCCATAATTTTTATGACAGCCCTTAATGATCCGGTAGATAAAGTAAAAGGTTTAAATCTCGGTGCAGTAGATTATATTACTAAACCATTTCAATACGATGAAGTATTAGCTAGAATTAATATTCATCTACGGTTACAAGACGAAATAAAAGAGCGAACAATAGCCGAAAATTCTTTAAAAAAACTTACTGCTAATTTAGAAAAAGAAATAGAAAAAAGAACTATAGAATTAACTAAATCTTTAAATACATTACACCAATTACAAATTCAACTAATGCACCATGAAAAAATGTCTAGTCTAGGTGATTTAGTATCAGGAATAGCTCACGAAATTAATAATCCTGTTAACTTTATTGCAGGTAATATTCAGTATATAGAAGATTATTGTCAAGACTTATTAAAATTATTAAAATTATATGAGGAAATCTATCCGGAACCAGCAGAAAAAATTCAAGAACAAATACAAGAAATAGACTTAGAATATCTGAAAGAAGATTTATTTCAAATACTGATTTCCATGAAAATAGGAACCGATCGCCTAATTCATCTCAGTAAATCTTTAAGAATTTTTTCCCGTTCCGATATTGCAGAAATGATATCCTGCAACATTCACGAAGGTATTGATAGTACCCTATTAATGCTAAAATCTCGATTAAAAAGTAACGAATACCGAGAAGAAATAAAAATCATTAAAAACTATGGAAAATTACCTAATATTAAATGCTATCTCGGTCAGCTAAACCAAGTATTTATGAACTTAATTAGTAATGCGATCGATGCCATTGACGAAAAAGCCGCCAATACTTATAATAACTCCCCTAGTAAATCTACCAATAATCATATTATTATTTCTACTAAGATAGAAATAGAAAATAACCAGGCTGTAATTTCTATAAAAGATAATGGTCCTGGCATTAATCCAGAAATAAAAGAATACATATTTGAACGCTTATTTACTACCAAACCAGTAGGAAAAGGAACAGGTTTAGGATTATCGATCGGGCGAGAAATAGTAGAAGATAAACACCAAGGCAAACTAAAATGTATTTCCGCACTAGGCGAAGGCACAGAATTTATAATAGAAATACCGATTAATTTATAATATATAATATTTTCAATAATAAATACAATAACTCAAAAAAATTATGGTGTTA
>CAWUOF010000701.1:0-2232 GCA_963923765.1 uncultured bacterium
GATTTTGAAATACGCAAAGATTATTATCGTACTAATATCGGCGGAAAACTAGCCAATGTTATCGAAATTCCCCACACTCCCATCATTACTATATGGCCAAAATTCCAATGTGAACAATGGAAAGCTTACTATACCTTTTACTCTTCCAGAGGTAAGCAAAATACTTTTTATGCCCAACCATTTTTACCCCGCAATTCCAGCGCCAAAAGTAACCGAATTCGCGGTACAGAAACAGAAATTAGCGCTACTATTACTTTAACAAATCAATTTCCAGAAGCCCTAACTTGTAGCGGCAACATTACCAACGATAGTAACCCCAAAGGTACCCTAGTAGAAGGATTAATATTATTAGATTTAGATCCAATCAAAAAAATAGCGATCGACCCTGGTAAAACCTGGAAAATCGGCGTAGATTTTGGGACAACCAGTACCCACATTTGCCGCATTAGTAACGAAACCGAAAGCAGCCCAGAATCTTTAAATTTCGACTCCCATTTATTTAGTATTACCCATCTTACCAACGGCGAAAATATTAATATTTACGATGACTTTCTCCCCAGTTACCGACAGCCTACACCATTTTTAAGCTTCCTCCAAATATTTATTGAATCCGAAAGATT
This sequence comes from uncultured bacterium, assembly GCA_963923765.1. Lineage (GTDB taxonomy): Bacteria > Cyanobacteriota > Cyanobacteriia > Cyanobacteriales > CAWUOF01 > CAWUOF01. Next base: position 621 of record CAWUOF010000701.1, read on the forward strand.
AGGACAATTTCAAACCTTATCCCAGCTAGATCTCCCCATCTTAGATAGTCACATTCGCTTTTTATATGCCGATAGTTCCCTGGGGGAAGAAGCCGACGGAATGCGCTTTAACCTTAAATGGTCAAAAGACATGGCAGATAGAAAAGCCGCCGAATTATTTTTAAAACAACTATGCTTACAAAGTACCGCCGAAGCAGTAGCCAATGGCGTCGGCAAAATAGCCTGGTTTTACTCCTATCCTAGCGCCTTTGATGAATCAACCGCCGATGAATTTGCCGATATTTGGACAACTCGCATCGGCAAATTTTTAGCCACACAAGTTAATGGCGTATCTTTTTATATAGATAGAAATAGAAGCCGCAAAATAGAAAGCGTAGCCGCCGCTAAATTCTTTGCCGATCGCTATCAAGAATTTGGCGCAAGTGCAGTTTGCATAGATATCGGTGGCGGTACCTCTGACATTTCCATTTGGCAAGGTTATCATCTGAAATGGCAAACTTCTATTCAATTAGCAGGGCGACATATTTTCCTAGATATATTATATGAAAATCCCAGCTTTTTAAGTCGAGTCTTTCAAGTACCGATCGGTCCTTTAGAAACCGCACGTAAAGAAGGGAAAAAAGCCCAATTTTACGCCCAAGCTGACTTTTTAATTAATCAATTTGGCAACAGATGGTTAGAAAATTTATCCTTAGTTAGTGGTACACCGGGGGTAAAAAACTTTATTTCCCTACTTGCCTTTGGCTTTGCTGGATTATATCACTATTCTGGTTTATTATTAAATTCTTTGCATAGACAAGAAATTTTTGCAGAAATTATCCCTGATATTTATATCGGTGGTAATGGGGCAAGGTTATTAAATTGGCTAGATTTAGGTAAATACCGCTACAGTAGCCGAGTTAATAACCTGTTTAAAGATATTATTCTTCAAGCCTCCGGTTTTAACACCTATACCAGTGATTTTTCTGTCAATATTAGTACTATGCCTAAAGCTGAAGTTGCCTATGGTTTAGTTACTGACTTACATAACTTAACTATAGATATGGGAGAAATTGATAAAAATGTAGTTATTGCCGGAGAAAATTTCGGACAAAACGGACATTTACAACCTTGGTATTATAAAATAGATGCTGCTAGTTTACATTCTGGTTTAGATTCTCCCATAGAATTAGAACAACTGCAATTATTTATAGAACGTTTTAACCAATGTACAGAAAAATACTCCGGTTTAGGAATTTTACCTGTAGAAATTGGCGGAGATGTTTATACTAATTTGTTAAATAATTTACGCGGTTATTTTAATGCTTGTAAAACCAAATCTCGTGAAGATATGGAAGTAGAACCAATTTTTATTTATACCATCAGAAAATTATTACAAATATTAGCGAGAAGATGGTCTTTTGATTCCCAAGTTTAGTTATTATGGGAAATGTAGAATGTAGAATTGGAAAAATTACATTTCCAAATTATAAAAACCCCCGTTGTTGCGATGCAAGCGCCTAAACTATGCAACAAAACCATAAATAAAAACCCGTTGTTGCACTTCAAGGCAACTGACACAGACGATCGCAATATTTGAATATATTAATATAATAACTCGATCGCACCTCTA
>CAWUOF010000702.1:0-2230 GCA_963923765.1 uncultured bacterium
TATTCATGGGGCATGGGGCATGGGGCAAATAATTGATAATTGATAATTGATAATTAATGGTTATTCATTATCCATTATTCATGGGGTATGTATGGGGTATGGGGAAAGAAGTTAAATATTTTGGGGGGAAAATAGATTTTCTGGGAAATTATTAGGCTATGTCTATGCAAAAATATTTATTTAACAATAAAAGTTCTGAAAAATAAATATCTCAAAAAAACCAAAGATTTAAATAAAGAAAATTAATAAAACCTATTTTTTAAAAATTTTTTGTACCTATTACCTATTACCTATTACCTATTACTTATTACTTATTACCTATTACTTATTACCTATTACCAATGCCCAATGCCCAATGTCCAATGCCCAATGCCCTATTCTATTAGACTTTATTCAATCAAAACCCATAAAAAAATAACTTCACTTATAAATTAGGAAAATACGGTAAAAAATTGGGGAAAATTTTTAGGAACATCTCAGCTATACAATTGTCATGGAAAATTGTCAAGCCTGGTAAAGTCAAGGAAAAAATCAGCAATCTTTTGATATATAGTAAATTAATTAAAAGACAGCATCAAAATTTAAAAATTGTGCTGATTTTTTATAGGTTATATTCCGGATAAGCAACTATCTTAGCTGCACAACATAAAGCATGGTAAGCAAAAAGCCATTATGACACACCAGGGTTCTTTAAACCAGAAAAAATCTACTATGTTTGGCAAAAGTTTTTGGAAAAATACAACTACAGCGCTATATTTTAGTGCCAGTTTAAGTGCTATCCTAATGTTGCACTTAGGAGTAAAAACACCGATCACTATAGCTGCAAGTGCTTCAGGCAATACCTTAGAAATAGCACAAGCTAGTTCTACAGTTATTTATGTTAACCCCCAAACAGGGAGCGATCGCATCGGTGCAGGCAATAGCACGAGTAACGCCTATCGCACCATTAGCTATGCCCTACAACAAGCCCAAGCTGGCACAGTTATACAATTAGCCCCTGGCACTTATACCCGTGATACTGGTGAAACTTTCCCCTTAGTAGTACCCGCAGGTGTAACTTTGCGCGGTGATGAAGCGACGAAAGGACAAACAGTGATTATTCTGGGGGGTGGTACTACCATTAGCCCTACTTTTGCCAGTCAAAACGTTGCTATTCGTGCGGAACAAGATAGCCAAATTAGAGGTTTAACTATTTCTAATCCTAACACTCGTGGTACTGGGTTATGGATAGAATCTACTAATCCGATCGTATCAAATAATACCTTTTCCAACAGTGAGCGGGATGGAGTTTTTGTTACAGGTAATGGCACACCGCTAATTAGTGATAATATTTTCACTAAAAATAATGGTAATGGGATTTCTTTAGCTAGTTCAGCTAAAGGAGAAATTCGCAATAATTTATTTCAAAATACAGGTTTTGGTTTAGCGATCGGTGGTAATACATCGAGTTTAATTACTGGCAACCGAGTTACTCAAAACGTAGACGGAATGGTTATTTCTAATGCCGCTCAACCAGTTTTGCGTAATAATGTTATTGAAACCAATCAACGGGATGGCATTGTAGCTATTAGTAATGCGGCTCCTAATTTGGGAACAGCAGATAGTCCTGGTAATAATATCATCCGTAATAACGGACGTAATGATCTTTATAATGCTACTACTAGCAATACGATCGTTGCCGTTGGCAATGATATCAATAAAAGTAAAATAATTGGGCGGGTAGATTTTGTTGCCGCTCAAGTCCAACCCCCTGATGGTGGCACGCCATCAACAAGTGGTTTAACAGATGTCAAGGGTAACTGGGCAGAAGCTTATATTACGGCTTTGTCATCCAAGGGAATAATAGCAGGTTTTCCCGATGGTACTTTCCGCCCTAATGATCCAGTCACCCGCGCTCAATTTGCAGCAATTATTAACAAAGCTTTTGCTCCTGCAAAAATCCAAAGTTGTAGTAATTTTGGTGATGTTGCTACTAATTTTTGGGGTTTCCAAGCCATTCAAACTTCTTGCCAAGGTGGTTTTCTGAGTGGATATCCTAACAATATTTTCCAGCCTAACCAAAATATTCCCAGGTTACAGGTATTAGTGGCTTTAGTAAGTGGCTTAAAATTGCGAACAACTGATACAACAGTGTTATCAGTATTTAGTGATGCGGCACAAATTCCTAGTTGGGCGACAACTGCGATCGCTGGTGCAACTAAATCTCAGCTTGTAGTTAACTATCCCCAAC
>CAWUOF010000703.1:0-2227 GCA_963923765.1 uncultured bacterium
ATAAATTTTATCTTCAAAAATCACAATAAAACAAATTAAAATAATAATACTATAATAGTAAATTATTAATCAATTTATTAATTAATTTATTAATCGGGTCTTTAATTTAATTAAATCTACTTGACATTTTGTAGTATGTGTATTACAATAAAGTCATAACTCCAGTGGGAAATCGCCAGCAGTAGGGGAGGTCAGCCCATGAATGCCAGCCAACAAACAGCCGCAAAAATTTTAGAAATTGGAAAATCTCCAGTAGAAGCCTTTACCCTCCGCAAAGGTATGCTGCCGCAATGGAGTGATGCAACACAGCATGAGGAAGCTTATCAGCAAAATCCGGAACTGTATGCCCTTGGTGCAGTAGCGCCAACAATATCGACTCTTCAACAGGTACGAATTTTATTTCAACTCTTGCGAGTTTCTCGCCAAGGTATGACAGTAGAGGTAAGGCAAATATGCGATCGCGTGGTTAAATTTCTCCTGGCTATACTACATCCTGACGAAATAATTAAAGTCTTTTTAGCACTACGTAGAGAACGAGCAAATCACAAACATACAGCAAAAACCATACTCAAATATATACTAAATCACCCCGATTTAGAAGACATGGCAATTTGTCGGCGTCCTGCCCTAGTAGACTGCCTAGAACACGCAATGGGTAGAAATGTCAGTCGAGCTTGTGCAAAAATGCTTACTTATCCAGAATTAGCAAATACAAGCTATCTACATCGCCATTTATTCAAATTTGCTGAAAATGTCGAAAAAGTAAAAATTATTTTCCCGACACTTTATCAAAAAGGTAACAAAAATAACAGCAATGGAGAATATAAATTAACTCATACAAAATTCCTGGAAAAATTAACAAATCAACAAGAACGACCTAAAACTATTACTGCTACTAATCGTGGTGATATTTCTGCTACTTTAGTTCATCTCTATCGAGGTGGTATTTCTGGTGAACTTCAGGAAGCTTTAAATCGTTATGTTGATACAGCAGCCAAAGATTTACCGCAATTTCATGGCAAATTAGCATTAGTTTTAGATGCTTCTGCCTCTACTCGTGGCTATGGGGAAAGGGAATATTGTTGTATTTCCCAATCTGTGGCTTTAAAATTAGTATTAGAAAAATGCTGCCCAAATCTCACAGTATATTCGATCGGGGGTAAAGGAAAAATTCCTTTTCCAGAAGGTGAAACCGATCTTGCTACTGCTTTGCTGGATGCTTTAGAAACTCAACCCGATATAGTGGCTATTGTTTCTGATGGCTATGAAAATATCCATGCTGGAGATTTAGCTAAAGTTGTCGTGAGTTTACCACAAATTGGCATTAAAACGCCTATTATTTTTTGCCATAGCAAATTTACTAATAGTGACGATTTAACTTTACGACGACCTGCTGAAAATTTGCCCCAGTTAGAATTTTGGCATCAAGATGATTTTACCCAGATTTTTATGACTTTATTTGCCCTATCTAATTCGGTTTTAAGTGAGTTTAATTTACGGGAATTTTTGTTAAAAAAATTGGAGGCAACGGAACAAATTTTATCTATAGATAATGTTTAAAAAATCAATAGATGGTGTATCTCATTGACAGTAAAAAAATCTTTTAAATTCTTGTAAATATGTAAACATATATATTTTTTTACTATTTTGAGATACATCCATAAATGTTTTTCCTCATCCTCAACTAATATGAATTGTCAAGAATTAGTCCCTCGTAGTTTTGACCTTTCCCCCTATCAATTTGGAATGCCGCAAATTTCGGGGCCTATGACTATGGTGCCGATTTTCGGACCGGATAGAAACGGGAAATTTACTAGCCCTCTTTCTGGTTTAAAATTGTCTCGTGTTGCTGGTTATGGTAGTGTAGAATTAGCTAATCCGGCTGAGAAAGGTTTGGCTATTGTTCCTTTGCATATCGGTTATATTCAAGACCAAGCACAAAATCATGCTTTGTGTCGATCGGCTTTTATTGCTGCCGGACAAAAGTTAATGTTTGATGATGCTTGCTGTGTGCAACAGTCTCAAGGTGGGTATTTAGAAGGGCGGGAACAATGGTTTTTTATTCTGCCTGTACAATTGCGGTTTGCTGCTTTACAAATGCGCGGACAAAAGAGTTATAGTAAGCTTTGGAATGATATTAGTAAAGTAAATCAAAATTTTGGCTTACAAAATATCGGTCATTTAGAGCAAATTATTACTCGGCAACGGGCTTATTTAACTCAATATC
>CAWUOF010000704.1:0-2226 GCA_963923765.1 uncultured bacterium
TAGAAGTAATGCAAAGTCATCCCGATCGCATTCATCCAGCAGACATCAATAAATTACAAGCTATTGCTTCTGCTACTAATCAAATGACTGGGTTAGTGGCAGATTTATTATTTTTAGCCCGTAATGATGCTCAACCTATTATAAACTTAGAATTAATATCTATTCCCTTAGATGAATTATTAGAAGACTTAATCGACTTTTTGCAACCGCAAGCAGAAGAAAAAGGTATTATTTTTCAATCATATTTACAAGCAGGAATATTAGTAAAAGGTGATGGTAATCAATTGCGGCGTTTATTTGCAAATTTACTAGAAAATGCTGTGCAATATACGCCAAAAGAGGGAAAAATTAGCATTATTATGAATAAATTCGATCGCTTTGCAATTGTTAACGTAGAAGATACAGGTATTGGTATTGCCCCAGAAGAGCTTAAATTTGTGTTCGATCGCTTTTGGCGAGCAGATAAGGCTCGACTGAGACGACATGGAGGGTCGGGCTTGGGTTTGGCCATTGCCCAAAGTATTGCCCAACTGCACCGAGGGGATATTTTTGTTACCAGTCAGTTAGGCGTTGGTACATCCTTTCGAGTACGTTTACCAATATCTAGTTAAAAAATTTTTGGGATATTACTTTTTCTTTCCGAGTTCTTTACTTTCTCTATTTTATTCTGAAGTTGAGCTAGAAAATACAAGTATTTTAGCTCACTAATAATATAGCAGATTCTTCTGTTAAATAATCTCGTAATCAAGGAAGTAAAAATATGAGTGTTGATGATATTTCTAAATCCGGTTCTAATAATTCCCAACAAGATGACGCTTATAAAACTAATCCTGGTGCTTACAATGATGATTTAACTAAATATCGTACAGGTCAATATACATCTAATGAATGGCGAGATCATTACGATCGCAATGGCAAGCGCGAATGGGATGATATTACTGGTACTGAATGGAATAAAGATCTACAAAATCCTGTTTATCGCCGTGATTTATTAACATCTTTTGATGATGCTTATTATCGTCAGGCTAACCCCGATGTCGATGCTGCTATTAAATCTGGTCAACTTCGTTCTGCCTTTGATCATTTTATTACTAATGGTGCAAAAGAAGGTCGTAAACCTGATAAATCTTTTGAAGAATCCTACTATTTAAATAGTAATCCAGATGTTCGTAATGCAATTTCCGCCGGCATTTTTAATTCCGGATTTCAACATTTTATTGAATGTGGCAGTAAAGAAGGGCGTAATCCTAGTGCCAGTTTTGATAGTAATTTTTATCTACAACACAACCCTGATGTAGCCAAAGCTGTAAATCAAGGTCAGTTTAGTAGTGGTTTTCAACATTATACAGAATTTGGTCAGTTTGAAGGTCGAGCTTGCACTCCTACTGTAGTTTAAAAGTATCTTTTATTAATAGGAAAGCCAGAGATATAAACTTTAAAAGTTTAAATAAATAACTTTGATTTTGCTGGGGAAATAATAGGGAATTATCCAAGTAAAATCTTGATAATTTGGTTGATTTTATTTGTTTTTTTTCGCTTATCTTTTCGCTTATCTTGATGTTTATTATTTTTGGTGTTAACCTAATTTTTGAGGAATAAAAAATCAATGGCTAACTTATCACTTCGTAAACTTCACCGGAAAATAGCTCCTTATATTTTTGTGCCTTTAGCAATTACTGGTGTAACAGGGATTTTGTTTAGTTTATCAATAAATTGGTTGGGGATGGAAGAAAAAACAGTTAAGTTGTTATTAGATATTCACCAAGGTAGTTATCTAGGAAATCAACTGCGACCAATTTATATACTGTTGCTGGGTTTAGGATTATTAGGGGCGATCGTTTCTGGTGTAAGTATGATAAAATTAAAATTCTTTGGTAGCGATCGCCCGAATCGACCTAACACTAACTTAGATTTTCGGGCAATTCATCGTTTATTAGCACCAATATTTTTCTTGCCTTTAACTGTAAGTGCTTTAACAGGTATTGCCTATCGCTTAGGTAGAAGTTGGTTAGGTATGGAAAAAAAACAAGCTGAAATTTTTCTGGAAATTCATCAAGGAGAATATTTCGGGGAATTTTTAAAACCTATTTATGTGCTTTTGGTTGGTTTGGGACTAATTGGCATGGTCGTAACGGGAATAAATATGACTGGTATATTTCGCAAGCGTCGCAAACCTGAGCCGGAAAGCTAAATTTAATGTATGGGAATTAAAATATAGGGTGTTTC
>CAWUOF010000705.1:0-2222 GCA_963923765.1 uncultured bacterium
ACAAGGAGTATCGTCGGCAGCGTCAGATGTGTATAAGAGACAGGATCTATGCTAGTCAATTTTCCCAGTCTAATGTTACCTATACAGGATAAAGTTTTATAGGTAAAATTTGGCCAATTTCTGCTCAAATAATCGATGCTGTTTGGTTATTTGAGGAATAGAAATTAATTATAATTAATGGTTTTTAAAGTTAGAATATTGGTGGAAATATTCCTAAATTAAGCATATTTCTGGCTATTTGTGGCTGGAATTATGTCAAATGGGCTGGTATAGTTCCTGGATATAGTAATATAAGGATAGTTTCGGGAAAATCAGCTTTAATTTTACATCAATGAATTTACCTACCTGGATTACTGTTTCTCGTCTGTTGGGAGTGCCGATAATTTTGTTTTTGTTACAAAACCCAACTACTAGCGATCGCTGGTTAAGTTTAGGAATTTTTTTAATAGCTGCGGGTACAGATTGGTTAGATGGTTATTTAGCGCGAAAATTAAATCAAGTTAGTGATTTAGGAAAATTTTTAGATCCTTTAGTAGATAAATTATTGGTACTTGCGCCTTTAATGGCATTAGTAGAAATGGGAATTTTACCCGCTTGGGGTGTATTTTTAATTTTAACAAGGGAATTGGTGATTTCTGGTTGGCGAGTTAATCCGCAATTAGCAGGAAATACTACTATTAGTGGGGCTAATTTTTGGGGAAAGTTAAAAACTGTTATACAAATTATTGCTATTTCTATGTTAATTGCGCCTTTGCCGTCTGTGTGGTTAATTCCTTCTGTAATTGCTTTTTGGATTTCTGTAATTTTAACTTGGATTTCTGGTGTAATTTATTTATGGCCTCAAACCCAAGATACTAATTATGTTTAGGGAAATTTAAATTAATTATAAAGTGGGCAATTAGCCCACCTATTTAGTTAATTTCCTACTGCTTTGATAATTTCATCATCGGTGGAAAAATCAATTTCTTTTTTATCACGTCCAGAGGGGAGATAATCTTTTTGGAATGAGTCTTGTAAGCCAGAAATTAAATCAAATTCTGGTTGCCAGTTTAACTCGGTTTTGGCTTTGTTAACTGCGGCGAAAAAGTGTTGTACTCGCAGGGGGAAACTTTTCCGTTTGCCGAAATCAAATTGTTTCGGGTCATAGTGGATAATTTTAATAGAATCAGGGGCTTTACCACAGGCAATAGCACAGGCCCGCGCTAATCCATCAAAGGTAACGTAGCGATCGCCGGAGATATTATATACTTGTCCGATGGCGTTTTTATTGCCAATAACTGCCGCCATTGCCATTGCTAAATCTTGGCAATGTCCTAGCTGGGTAATATGCAAGCCGTTACCAGGAATAGGTACAGGGCGATCGCGGGTGATTCTGTCAAAAAACCAGGCTTCTAAATCGTTATAATTCTGAGGTCCATAAATATAGGTGGGACGTATAGAAGTCCAAGGTAAGCCTTGTGCTGCTAAATAGTTTTCTGTGTCATTTTTACCTTTATGACGACTTTTTGGATCTATATTATCGCCTTCAATATGGGGTAGTTGATCGGATTTTAGATATACTCCGGCGGAACTCATGTAAATAAAGTGTTCCACACGATTTTTAAAGATATCTGCCAGGGGTTGAGTGTCGCTAAGTTCTCGACCGTTATTGTCAAAAATTACGTCAAATTCTTCGTTAGCTAGTTTGGCTTTGATTTGTTCTTCAGAAGTGCGATCGCCGTGTATTTGTTTAATTCCTGTAATTGGGGCGGGTTTATTACCGCGATTAAATAGTACTACTTCGTGACCTTGTTCGACTAGAATTTTAGTTAGATACACGCCAATAAAGCGAGTACCGCCCATAATTAAGATTCGCATTTTACCTTTTCCTTTTTGGGGTTATCGTTTGTAAATTTTACAGGAATCAGGTAATTTTTTTTGCCTTTTTCCTGTGGTATTACAATTTTTACTTGTAGTTTATTTTGCTAGGGTTTAAAATTGCCATTTTGTTACGGCAATATTACCAGAAAAGCAGATATCAACATCGCTGCCAGGAGTGCGATCGCGTTCTCCGTATTCGCCTATGTAATAAAAATTATCTCCTTCTTGACGATATTGAATTGGTAAAGGATTTTTCGCCGGGGGACAAAATATTATTTTTGGGTCTGGGCTTCCTGTTTCTAAATGGGGTAAATTAACACTCCAAAAACTACCTTTTTCTAAAGGTATAGTTAGTAATTTTT
>CAWUOF010000706.1:0-2219 GCA_963923765.1 uncultured bacterium
ATTATGCTATAAACAGATAGGAAAAATAAACCCGCCCCAACCATATCAATAAATCTAAAAACCACAAAACCCATTGTAGGGGCGGGTTATAGGACAAATTATGCTATAAACAGATAGGAAAAATAAACCCGCCCCAACCATATCAATAAATCTAAAAACCACAAAACCCATTGTAGGGGCGGGTTATAGGACAAATTATGCTATAAACAGATAGGAAAAATAAACCCGCCCCAACCATATCAATAAATCATCAATAAATTATCAATAAATCTAAAAAACAGAAAACCAATATAATTAATATTTAAACCGAGAAATATTTATTAACTCAATTAAGTAATATTTTTTTAGCTATGTCGCTGGGGTTAGGTTCGATCGCTATATTGCCCGGTGTAGGTAATTGTTTAACAAAATCTCTAAGTATTTCTGACATGGGCACTCCTTGTGCCTCCGAAAAAGCTTTAAGGCGTTTATGTTCTTGTTCTGATAGTCGAATTTTGATAAATTTGTCTCTACTCATAGTTATTTAAAGAGATTATCAAACCTATAAAATATATCATAGCTTTTATAACTGGGACTAAATCCCAGTTTGCCAGTAAATTGTTATAGTAGATTATGATTAAGTAAAATTTCAAGGAGTCTATGGCTGTAAGTGTTGCTGATGCTCCTAGTTCACATATAACAGTGCCAACTAAACAAGCGCTAGAACAAGTATTTCAGAGGATTAACGCGGAAAGCTGTCCCCGTTATTTTAATTTCCATATGCATACTATTCACTCTGATGGCAAATTAAAGCCAGAAGAAGTAATGGAACAAGCGATGGATATTGGCCTTTATGGTTTGGCCATTACAGATCATCATAGTGTGGGCGGCTATGAAGTAGCTTGCAAATGGTTAGCCAATAGGAAGGCGCAACGTTTGGCCAGCGATCGCCTACCCCATCTTTGGATTGGTGTAGAAATTACTGCTAATCTTTTAAATACACAAGTGCATATTTTGGGGTATGCTTTTGACCCTAATCACCCTAGTATGCATCCTTATCTCCAAGGCCAAGCTTGTATGGGCATTGATTATCAGGCGGCTAATGTTATTGCTGCCATTCATCATGCTGGGGGATTAGCAGTTTTGGCCCATCCAGCCCGCTATCGTAAGTCACCTGCTGATTTAATTCCTGAAGCAGTGCATTGGGGCATTGATGGTGTAGAAACCTATTATGCTTATAATAATCCTAAACCTTGGCGTCCTAGTTCCAAAGAAACGGAACAGGTAAAAACTCTCGGCACAACTTACGGCTTATTTCATACCTGTGGTACAGATACCCACAATACTAATATTCTCCTACGCCCCTAGCGGGAAATATTGTTTACCTATTTATTTTTTTCCCCAGTTAAACCCCCTAGTAATTTTAATTAAACAACGTGAAACGGGATGGCCATTTTTTGTCTGTCCCGTTTATGGTTTTTGATCTGCTAGGCAACAGACAAACGGCAATAGTGACGATTTTGCCCTCCTGGTTGATCTATAAGTGTTTATACTAAATAATGCTTTTTTAGAAAAAATTTGCAAAAACTTTGTATAGTTGTAAATGTTTGTATCTCAAGTATAGAAAAGGTTTTTAGTTCAGCTTTGTATTTGTTAAATATAAATAATATTTATACTGAGAAAAAATCTAATTTCTAAAATTTAACCTCCGAAAAAATACTGTTGTCTCAGCAAAATGTGTGTATAATTAATCTGTTGTAAAAATTACCGCCTGCTTGTTAGTTAGCTTCGGGTGGAAATAAAATAATTATTGGTGTATCAAATATTAAAGCTTTTGCAGTGATATAAAGCTGTTTTTTTATGGCAATTTATATTTTACTGATGTAAAAAGCATAATATTTTTCATTTAACATTTTTGGGATTTAAAAATATCAGGGTATCTCATAAAAAATTGCAATACTAATTAGGAAGAAAACTAGTTAGTATAGATTACTATATATAAGAAACCAGGATTTTTTTCAGGGAATTTAATAAAAAAATGTTGTCAAAACCAGGATATTTATTAATAATAACTACTTATTTAATTGGCTGGGGAATTTTTCCAGCTTTTGCCCAGGAAAAAACCACAATTTTAAATACAGGGGAAGCTAAATTTACACTTAAAAATCAACCGCAAAGTATTCAGTCTAATACAGTGTCGGTAAGTGCGATCGTAACGCCACCATCATTAGAAATAATTA
>CAWUOF010000707.1:0-2218 GCA_963923765.1 uncultured bacterium
CTTTAGCATTAGCGCAGGGAACTACCTTAGTTTGCACTATGATTTTTTCTCTGGGTAATTTCGGCAAAATTTTCCCTAGTTGCATTTCGGAAGTGCCATAAAACCGCGCTGTTTCGATATGATTAATACCTAATTCTAGCGCTCGATTAACAATTACTGCGATATTTTTCTGATTATCTGGGGGAATTTGGGATTCTGCCACATCCTGCCATTGATATTGATATCTCATACCACCACAGGAAAACACGGGCATTTGTAATTCAGTGCGTCCAAAACGTCGATACTGCATCATATAGGTAGAAAAGAATGAGGAAAAATTTGGTGCATCTCCTAATTGCAAAAAAACATTATTTTAACTATGCAAATATTTATCATTTTTATTCATAGTCCAATCATAGCGCTAAAGCGCAACAACGGTTTTTTACAATCAAAGAGATGCTCCAGAAAAATTTACTATGAATATTTTTTATATTAATCTAATTTTGATAAAAAAGGCACGCTCAAAAAATTATTTTTTGCGTACCTTTACTCTTTTTGGGTTGAAACCAGCACCTTTAAGATAGAGAAATTAAATTTAAATATACCTTAAATTTCCCTTACATAAGGTTGACCATCTTTAATTTCTCCTACCAAAACTACATCAGTAACACCGACAAATAAACCATTTTCTAAGACCCCAGGAATATTATTTAATGTCTTTTCTAACTCAGCCGGATTATCAATAGAGTCAAATTTGACATCAATTACAAAATTACCTTGGTCGGTAATAACTGGGCCGGCTTTTTTGATTCCCATGCGTAATTGAGGTTGACCACCAAGTTTTTCTATCGCACGCATTACGGGTGTATAGGCAAGGGGTAAAACTTCTACTGGTAATAGGAAAGTAGAGCCTAATTTATCTACTAATTTAGTGCTATCTACAACTACGATAAACTCATTAGCTAGACAATCTACTATTTTTTCACGAGTGTGAGCGGCACCGCCACCTTTAATTAAATTTTTATTTGGATCGACTTCATCGGCACCATCAATAGCAATATCAATAATATCGACTTCATCTAAAGTAGTTAAAGGGATGCCATATTGTTTGGCTAATACGGATGCTTGAAAAGAAGTAGGAATGCCTTTAATATCTTTAAGTTCCCCAGATTTAAGACGATTTCCCAAATATTCGATCGCAAAGGCGGTGGTGGAACCTGTGCCCAAGCCGACGATCGTACCAGATTTAACGCGGGCGGCGGCGGCTTTGCCCACTTCTTGTTTCATTAATTTGGCTAAGTCTTCTGCCATAATGGTCAAAATTCCTAAATTACTGGTTATTAACTGCAATTATTATTAAATCAGTTTTTAGCAATTTAATTTTTGATGCATCTCAAAATTTTAAAAAATCGTTGTTGCGCTTCAGCGCCCTAACTGGAGTAGGGACAAAAATTATAAATATTTGCATAGTTAAAATATTATTTTTTTGCTATCTATAAGATGCATCCTTAATTTTTGATTTTTTCCCTTGGTCATTGGTTATTGGTCATAGCTGATGGCTGTAGGGGCTGATATTATAGTAAATTAATAGTAAATTAATATATTAAATACATTGGCAGTAAAAATTATGGCAAAACCACCAACACCTCAAGAGCAACAACATCCCCAATATAAAAAGGATCGGGAAACTGTTAATATTTTATTGGCAGTTAAAGCAACTCCTAGCGATCGCGATTTAGTTGAACTCGCTCGCTTGCGAATTCGTTATCATGGTTTTCCTGGTGCTAAAGATATTCAAAATGATTTAGATAAATTATTGGAACAGTGGCAACTTACAGAAGATGAACTTTTTGCACAAACTCGTAAAATTCACGAAATTGCCCATGTATATCGCAGTCGCCCTGAAGATCAAGAAGACTGGATTTGACACTCCCATCGCGGGACGCGAGGGATTCTTCATTCACGGGGAAATGCCTCGACAAAAGCAGTGCCTTTACTTGGTCTTACTCTCCCTCCTGAAGCAGTAGCGGTATGCCCTACCGCCAACCCTTCGACGTAGCTCAGGGCAAGAATTCGTAAACCCTCATCTCTAATATTTTTAGCAGCGTTGATGTCTCTATCATGGTTTTCTCCACACTTAGGACATTGCCAGCTACGAATATCTAAATTCAAACTATCAACACGATTTAAGCAATTATTACAAGTTTTAGAACTAGGAAAAAATCTATCAACTTCAATA
>CAWUOF010000708.1:0-2196 GCA_963923765.1 uncultured bacterium
AAAAATTTTTTATGTAATTATATTATCAATATATATACCAATTAAAACCAGAGATATATTTGATGACAACAGCATTAAAAATAATCGTTAATTCCTTAAAAAAATATGATAATAAATGGATTGGAACGCCAGCAGTTTGTCATTTTAAATCAGATAATTTAAATTTTGAAAATTTGCTAAATTATGACCAAATTTTTATTCGAGATTTTGTGCCTGTAGCATTGTTATTTTTAATAAAAAATACTCTACCTCCTAAAAGAGAAGAAAGCCAAGAAATCGAAATAAATGGGAAAGAAATTGTCTATAACTTTCTCAATGTAACTTTAAAAATGCACCAAGAAGCCAGACAAAAAAAATTTAATAGTTTAGTATTAATGCCCGCTAGTTTTAAGGTACATTCAGAAGGGGAATTACAATATTTAGAACCGGATTTTGGCGATCGGGCTATAGCCAGAGTTACCCCAGTTGATTCTAGTTTATGGTGGATTATTTTATTAAGGGCATATTGTCAAGCAGTAGGCAATAATTCTCTAGCCCATAGAGAAGATTTCCAAGAATGTATTAGATTAATTTTAGCCTTATATTTTGTCGATCGCTTAGACATGGAACCTACCCTTTTAGTACCTGATGGCGCCTGTATGATTGATAGACGCATGGGTATTTACGGTTATCCTTTAGAAATACAAGTATTATTTTATGCCGCCCTACGCTCCGCCTGGGAATTATTGCCTGATATTAAAACTAATCAAACCATAAGACAAACAATTAAAAACCGTCTACATACCCTAAAACAACACCTTCAGGAACATTATTGGCTAGATTTTAAACGTTTAAATGATATATATCGTTTTAAAGTCGAACAGTATGGTAAAGATGTTAATAATAAATTTAACCTATATTCAGATTCAATTCCCTACACTTGGTTAAGTGAATGGCTAGGAGAAAACTGCGGTTATTTAGCTGGAAATATTGGCCCTTTTCAGCTAGATTGTCGTTTTTTTACTCTCGGTAATTTAATGGCAATTATTAGCGGTTTAACTACCAGATGGCAAGCCCATCAGCTTATGAATTTAATTCAGCATCAATGGCATAAATTAATTGCCCAGATGCCGATAAAAATCTGTTATCCTGCTTTAACAGGGCGAGATTGGGAAATTATAACTGGATGCGACCCAAAAAATAAGCAATGGTCTTATCATAATGGCGGAAGTTGGCCGGTTTTAATATGGTTTTTAGCCGCCGCAACTCTTAAATTAGAAAGGGAAGATATTATCCAAAAATTAAAAGTTGACTTAATAAAAATAGGCGATCGTTTAGCGGGTGAAGATTGGCCAGAATATTATGATGGGGAAGATGGTAATTTAATAGGAAAAGAAGCGAGAAAATATCAAACTTGGAGTATTGCTGGATTTTTGTTAGCCCAGGAATTGCTAGAAAATCCGCAGTATTTAGCGTTAATAGATTTTGCTTTTGATGGGGATAATTAGGGGGATTTTTTGACAATATCTAAAACTTATCGCCAGCCAATTGAATTTTGTTATGTAATTAAATTATGTGGGTATAAATTTAAAAATAATAAACTCGGTTTTTAAAGTTTACAAGTAATAAAAAACCTCCCAGTCCCCCCTTATTAAGCTACGGTGTACAGATAAGTCAATGTAAACTAGGAAGATAATGAAGGTAAGGAGAAAAAACATATGACAAACCCAATTTTAATTCATGCACAAGAGCATAAAGGAAAAACATTCGGCGACCCAAGGCTGGTAAAAAGGGGGCGAAATTATACTCAGCAATGGAAACTCATAAAATAGTAAATATACGCAAGATAAGTAAATATAGAGTAGAGCAAGTGGGATTTTACCGATTTTTAAAAAATGAAAATGTAATACCATTTCTAAAAAGTCATGCTACAGTATGAATAGCTTATAAAATGTAATCCCAGCCTGTCAAGGAACGGATAATTTCAGGAGATAAATCTTGAAGGCGTTGCTGAATTATAGGATGATGAGCCGAAAAAGCGATCACTGACAAAATCCATAATTTCTATGGTTTAAATCAAACTTTGGAACATCTCCAAATTTTAGGTAGTAAATTACTAATCGAATTGAATATCTCAGCATTTGTTCAGATTTAGAATAACCTAGTGTTTTCCGGTGCAACCGCGCCAAGTAATGTCTTAATCTACTATTTTCATTC
>CAWUOF010000709.1:0-2193 GCA_963923765.1 uncultured bacterium
ACCTATTTCTATTTCCCCTAATTTATTACCTCCACAAAATGCTAATCCTATTCCTTGGTTATTAATTTTACTATTATTATCTGTAGGTTTACCCTTTTTTGTCGTTTCTACCAGTGCCCCTTTATTACAAAAATGGTTTGCTAATACTAATCATTCTAGCAGTGATGACCCTTATTTTCTCTATGGGGCTAGTAATCTCGGTAGTATGTTAAGTTTACTTTTATATCCAGTTGTAATTGAAACTAATATTTCTTTAATTAATCAAAGTAAATTATGGGCGATCGGCTATATTTTTCTAGTATTATTTATCGGTTTATGTGCTATTTTTTTATGGAAATTCCCTCGAAAAAAACCAAATATACTTGTTACCACCACAGTAGATAACAATGCCATTAAAAAACCTAGTATTCAAATCCAATTACAATGGATTTTATGGGCTTTTTTACCTTCTAGTTTAGTTTTAGGTGTTACTAATTATATTACTACTGATTTAGCTGCTATTCCCCTTTTGTGGGCTATACCTTTAGCTATTTATTTATTAACCTTTATTTTAACTTTTGCCCGTCAACCCATATTACCCCAGATATTAAATCCTAGTAAAATTCTAGGTATTCTGCCTTTACTGCTAACTACTCTAATTATTGTATCTTTACTTAAGATAATTCAAGGAATTTGGCTATTAGTACCTTTGCATTTACTAGGATTTTTTATAGCTGCTTATGTTTGTCATGGAGAATTAGCAAAAAGTCGCCCTAGTAGTGCATATTTAACTTTATTTTATTTATGGGTTTCTGTTGGGGGTGTGTTGGGAGGTTTATTTAATGCGATCGCCGCACCTTTGTTATTTAAATCTGTACTAGAATATCCTCTAATTATGATACTCATTCTCTTATTATTACGGGATATTACTGGGGAAAAATTAAAAGCTGAACAAATAAAATTACAAGAGTCTGCACGTATTAACGCTTTTTTTGGCGAAGATATTGCCGCCAAAATATCTACTCCTGTACCTAATATTTCTAATATTACCTCTACCAATTTTATTTTTAGTTTATCTAAAACCTGGCCCTTAAGTATAGGTGTTTTAATTGGCTCTTTAATTATTGGATTTGATATTAATTTTTTTACTTATCATATAATTTCTATTATAGTGGGAATTGCTTTAGTTTTGACCATATATTATACCTTTAATTTGAAATTTTGGCGGTTGCTAGTAGGTGTAATTTTAATATTATTACTTAATCAGTTTTCCATATTAGATAAACTAGGGGGAATAATTGCCAGCGATCGCAGCTTTTTTGGAGTTTCCAAAGTCTTATATGATAAAAGCGAAAAATATCACAGTTTCCTACATGGTACTACTTTACATGGTAAACAAAGTTTAGAACCACAAAGACGCGGAGAACCGTTAACTTATTTTTATCCTACGGGGCCGATCGGCCAAATATTTCAATTTTTTAAAACCTATAAACCTCATAATATAGGTGTATTAGGATTAGGAATAGGTACCTTAGCTGCCTATTCTGAAACCGGACAAAATTGGAATTTTTACGAAATAGATCCAATAGTAGAAACAATTGCCCGTGATACTCGTTATTTTACCTTTTTAGCAGATGCTAAAGCTAAATATTCCATCATCTTAGGAGATGCTCGCCTTCGCTTGACAGAAATTCCTGATAATAGCTATGATGTTATTTTCATGGATGCTTTTAGCTCTGATTCTATTCCAGTACACCTGATAACCAAGGAAGCTATAGAGCTTTATTTCCGTAAATTAACACCCAATGGTTTATTAATTATTAATATTACTAATCGTCACTTAAATTTAGCACCAGTTATTGCTACTTTAGCCAAAAATTTAGGTTTATCTACTCTGCAACAGTGGGAAAAAGATGTTTCTGAAGCTGAAAAAAATCTTGGTAAAGCCCCTTCCCATTGGGTTTTATTAGCACGAAATCAAGATATTTTTGGTAGTTTACTTAATGATAAACGCTGGCAGCCTATTTTAGAAAATTATCAGGCTTCCCTGTGGACAGATGATTTTTCTAATATTTTTAGTACCTTGCGAATATTCCACATAAAATAACCGTTGTTGCGCTGTCTTCGCTAAAGTTTATAATTCATCGGGGCGGGTTTATTTATCTTATCGTGTTGTTTCATAATTTATCGCCTAACCCGCCCCTACATAACTCT
>CAWUOF010000710.1:0-2183 GCA_963923765.1 uncultured bacterium
AGAGAGGTCTCGTGGGCTCGGAGATGTGTATAAGAGACAGGAATGAGACTTTGATCATCTACTAATAGAACTTTAATCATTTTATTATTACCTCAATATGGGATTAAACAAATTTGATTAGACAAATTTGATTAGACAAATTTGATTAGACAAAGTATATAGAAAATTATACTATATATCCAAATGAGGTACAATAAAAGATGCCTGAATTTGACAACCTTCGCCGGGACTGCTTTTTATGTGAAATTTTCCACCGATCGCTGTAGTGCGATCGCGCATACTTTGTAATCCAAAACCAGTAGTATTTTTATCAATATCAAATCCTTCTCCATTATCTTCTACCATTAAAATTACTTGTGTTGCTGATGTTAACAATTGAATTTTTACTTGTGTTGCTGATGCATATTTACAGATATTTGTCAAGGATTCTTGGAGAATTCTATAGATAGCGATGCTAATATCAGGGGAAATAGAATAGGGTAGATTAACATTATAATCTGGAGTGATACCAGTGCTACGATGAAAATCTTCTGCGAGGGAAACGATCGCCTCTTGTAAAGATTTTCCTTGTAAAGCATCCGATCGTAAAGCTGAAACCGATCGGCGTACTTCTTGTAGAGAAGTAGACCCCAATCTTTTCGCTTCTGACAAAAAATTATAAGCCTTATTAGGGTCAACTGACCATAATTTTAAAGCCGTTTCTAACTGAAGATTTAAAGCCGTCAAAGAATGACCTAAAGAGTCGTGAATATCGCGGGCAATACGATTTCTTTCTTGCAGAGTAGCTTGGTCTTCAATGCGGAGGGCATATTGTCGCAATTGCTCATGGGCTGTTGTTAAATTTTCTCGGCTTTTTCGCTCAGAAAGTAAGGCATTAATTAACATTAAAATAAATGCCAAAACTAACGCAAACAAAAGGGTAGAACTCCACATAGCATATTTTAATCGATCTTGGTCAAATTCAGACATCATCTGAAACTTAATACTATAAAGTCTATTCAGCCAAGTTATTAAAAATAATCCAAAAGCAAAGCCACTTATTGCCAACTGTCCCGGCAATTTAAAAATTAAACAACTACGAATTACTACAATTAAGTAAAGAAATGGAAATAATCGCAATTTATCTAAACTAGCTGCTAACAAAATCAAACCAATTTCAATGCCAGTATAGATAATTTTATTCGTTATCTTTCCCTTGGGCAATCGTAAACCTATTAGCCCAAATACCACCATAATTAGGATAGTTAATAATGGAAATCGGGGGATTTTATGGTGAGATGGTAAAAATTCGGTAATAGCAGCAACGAATAGTAAAAGCCATTCCAGGTAAAGTAAAAATGGGAAAGGATGAGTTTTAGTTTCAAAGGGTAGTTTCATGGTAATAACCTTGGGTAATAACCTTGTAGTAAATATTCTTTATTGATATATTGGCGAATGTGTCAGGGATAAAATTATATCCTGAGATAATATATCAATTAATGTAGTAAATGTGAATTTTTTTGCTTTTTATAAGCTTATGATTAATCAATAATATTCTCTATTATAACCAAATTATTTATAGCTAAAATTTATTTATAATATAACTAAATCATATAAAATTTGCTATTTATTTTTATTTAGTTTTATCCTTAAACTCTAATAAATTACCAGTAGCATTAGTCATATTAACCATAGTTAAACCATGACTTTAGTCATGGTTGAATTTATGACTTTTTCCTCATGCCTATTCCCAACTACAATAATTATGATAAGAAGAACAAAGGTAAAAAATTTCAAATTTAAAACCATGAAAATTAAATTAATGCCGATGTTTGCCGGAATTATTTCGTTAGCTATTACTGCTTTACCGGCTGTTGCTCAACCTAATTTTTCTGGTGGAAAAGGCCCTGGTATGGGACCAGGAATGATAGAATTAAATCTCACCCAGGAACAAAAAAATAAAATGGCGGAAATTCACAAGAATACTCGCGCCGAAATTGATAAAATTCTGACTCAAGAACAAAAAGATAAATTTAAAGCGGCTATGCAAAATCGTCAAGGTATGCAAGCAGCCTTTGAAGCGATGAATCTTAGTGAAGATCAAAAAACTAAGATGCAAGAAATTAGAGAAACATCTCGTAAACAAATGCAAGAAGTTCTTACTACTGAACAAAAACAAAAAATTCGGGAAATGATGCAACAAA
>CAWUOF010000711.1:0-2183 GCA_963923765.1 uncultured bacterium
GCGCTGAAGCGCAACAACGTAAATATATAAGATATGTATTATTATTTAAGATGGTTTTTCTAGGGCGATCGCCATTAAGTCTTCGATTTTTTTTATATTCGGATCTCCTGCTAGGTAGCCTATACCTCTATGTAGATGTAACCGAAATTGTGTCGCTAGGGTTTCTTTGTTTATTTCTAAGCCATCGTTGTAACATCTTTGTTTTAATGCTAATAGTAATATATCTGACATTTCTCCGGCAAAAATACGCCAATTCATTTCTAAGTTACTGTCAGATGGTATGGGAACGGGTGAGGGTTTGCTTGGTTCAGCAAGGGAACGACAAAACCCCCAACGACAGAGTATATTCCATTGATCTATTTTTGTATGCCGTTTGAGTTTTAATAGTTGGTCTTTGGCGGTTTGAGATAGGCGAATTCTATCGATCGGTGATTCCATAATATATTAAACCTCTTGCGAAACTAAAAAAATAATCATTTCTTGTTAAGAAAACGTCAATCTTTCTGGCTTTTGCCTCTTGCAAGAAAGCCTCTTGCCTAACTTTCGCAAGAAGTCTATTGTTAGATTGTGGATTTTTCTGGATATAATATAGTATTAGTTATTTACCAAAAATACCCTTCTTTTACAATTGTTTGTCTTTCGTTGGAGTTGTATTTTAATAGATATTCACGGGCGATCGCTTCTTGTTTTCTAAGATTTTCTAGTTCAGTTTTTCCTATTTCTGTATCAGTGGAAAGTAAAATTACTTGATGGGAAGCGGCGGGAAAATAGCGTTCGATTAAATTTTGACGGTGGGAAGAGTCTAAACGCCCTAAAGGGGTGTCGATCGCGACGGGTAAATATCGCCCGGAAACTCTGGCTAACCCCCATAATAAAGCTATAGCTAATAATTGTTTTTCCCCGGCGGAAAGGCGATGTTTTGGTACTTGTTGACTTTGATTATCGTAGAGAGAAAGGCTAAAGGTGTTAGTATCAATAATTACTCTATGTACTAAATCGGATTTATGTAAAAGATAGCGAAAACAAGTGGTTACTTCATTTTCTAGTTTTGCTAGTTTTTTTAAGGTTAATTTTTCCTTAAATATTTTTAAGGTGTTTTGCACTTTGCCAATAGAATTAATAACGTGCTGATTATTCCGCATTTTAATATATTCATCACTATATTTTTCTAATTCTCTCACAACTTTTACTCTTTCTCGTTTTAATTCTTCTATACGGCGTCTAGCTGTTTCGCAGTCGGCTTTTGCCTTAGCAAATTCTTTTTGAGTGGCTTTTACAGCTTTTTCTAATTGTTCGTAAGCTTCGGGAGAAGCTGCCGCAGCTAGTTGTCTTTCGGTAAAATCTATTTCCATTTCTGCTTCTTTGAGATGGGCTAGTTTTTCTTGGGCTAGGCTTTGTTGGGCTTTGATTTCATAACGAATTAAATTATCTAATTGGGCGATACTTTCGGCATCGGCATTTAGCCAGGGTTCTTCATTTATTGCGGCTGTTGTTTCTAAGTCTTGATTTTCTTTTTGGATAAAGGCTTTAATTTGTTCTAATTGTTTAGTTTTTAGGGATAATTCGGAAATATAATTAAGTAGGCGATCGCTTCTTTCTATCATCGCATCCCTAACTAATTTTGCCTGGTGTTGATTAGCTTCTTCTTCACTACGGTTTTTTGCTTTAACTAATAAGGGAGAAATTAACGCCAATGGTAAATTACCTGCCGATAATTCTATCATATCCTGCCGCGCTTTATCTGCTTGACTTTTCCATTCATTTAATTGTTTATCTAATTGATTTCGTTCCCCAGCAATTTTACCTCCTTCTGAAACAAATTTTTCTGAAGCTAAACGTTGATTTTTCTCGGCAATTTCTACGCGATTTTTTTGACTAGCATATTCTTCGTTAGCTAATTCCATTTCTCCATGAATTTTCTTTAAATCTTCATCTATTTTATCCAGGGTATCCATTTGTCTTGCCCCGGCGACTTCTTTCCGCTTGCGGCTAAGTAAAATATCTAAATCAACTGATAAACGTTCCGCTAATTCTAAGCCTAATAAGGATTTTATCGCCCCTATAACAAAATCTGGCGGTGTATCCATATCGGCTAATTCTTTTACTTGTTCGCCATCAAATAAAAATAGATTAGAAATTCCTAATGGTAATAAACTTTCTATATATTCATCCCAAGTATTAGC
>CAWUOF010000712.1:0-2176 GCA_963923765.1 uncultured bacterium
TATCCGTGAATATTGTGCCAGATAGTGTCTCATCTTTATTTGAAATAACTATACTAGACTATTTAAGCCTAAATCAATACTTGATATTTTTCCTGACTTGCTAATTGTTAAATCATCTGCCTCAAATAAGATTGCAGCAAAATATTTATCGGTGCTTGTTTTTGAAACTGTCACAGACTTAATTTTGTCGTTAATACTTTTTGAAATACTTGCTTTAACAATACCAAGCTTGGGTAGTTTTAAGCCACCATTTCTAATGGAACAGCTTTCAGGATAACGAATTGACTGCTTTCTATACTTATTTTTAAATTTAGGGAATTTGCAAGGGTGAGCAAAGAAATTTTTAAACGCAGACTCTAAATTTTTAAGTGTTTGTTGTAAGGTAGCAGCAGTTACTTCTTGCAGCCATTCAAAATCAGTCAGCTTTTTGAGTTGGGTTAGGTCTTTCGCCATGTCACAATAGCTCATCCCCTTACCCGTTTCTTGATACTGATTGTTAGTTTTATTTAGGTAATAATTCCAAACAAAGCGGGAGCAGCCAAAGCTTTTAGCCAGGGCTTTTTCCTGTTCTTTGTTAGGATAAATTCTTACCTTGAGAGTGTCTAACATCAGTTTTTTTAGCTAAACTTATTTGGATATTAACATTTGACGCTCAAAAATGTCAACCTCATATCATCATGGTTTCAGGTCTGTTTACAGACTTAACGCTCACGTCGTTTTAGTGGTAAAATATCGTAAACGTGCGATGGCGAAATCCTAACACGACGGTCACAAATCCTTAAACAAACCTTAAATAAATGGGAATCAGAATTACTAGAATTTAATGGAAAATCAGATCATGTACACCTATTGATTGACTATAAACCTGATATACCACTATCTACATTAATTGGTAACTTAAAAACTGTTAGTAGCCGATTAATCCGCAAAGAATACCCCTGGCTTGCCTCAAAATATTTCTACAATAAACCCTATTTCTGGACTGGTTCTTACTTTGTGGCTAGTTGTGGAGGTGCTACAGTTGAACAGTTAAAGAAATATGTCAACAAGCAACACCGGAATAATGATTCGCTATTGCTCAATTTATATATTTGGTCGGCATTCATCTCCCGTTAACTCTGCGAGTGTAACGGGATTCCTCTGCCTCCATTTTTGATAGAAGTTTACCTACTAACTATAATGTGTATCGAAAAGTAGTTAATTTATATCCTTATCGTCCTCCTTTAGATATAACTTTGGGAGTTAATGAAGATACTATTGAAAATATAGAAATAAGTAAAAGTGAAGAATAATATTGTTTTAGGCAAGGGAGCAGGGGGGCAGGAGGGCAGCGGTTCGGCTTCGCTCACCGACCAGGGGGAATTGGGGCAGAGGGGCAGGGGAATATAGATTTTTGACTTGTGACTTTTGACTAACTACTCTGAATGGGTGATGTTTACTATATAAAAAACCCAGCTTTTTTAAAAAACCTGGGTTAGTTTTATCATAATGTTTAGCATTAATTAAAAGAATTGGCGGTGAATTTTAACGGGGGAGCGTTTGATATTAACTGACATAGATAAGGGTTGAGAACCTTTTGCAAGTAAAGGAGTATTACCCAAATTTTGCAAGCTATCAAGAATAGCATCCCGTATAACAGACTCTTTTTCCTGATTTACCATAAGGCGAAAAGAGTCAATAATAATTTTTTGGTCACGGGAAAAACGGGGATCGGTGGATAAGCGACTAAGTAACCTGACAGCAATTAACCGTTTGAGAGGGTCGATATCTGTGAGATCCAGCAGTAGACGATCGATTTTAATCATGTCCCGATGGCTTTGGCGTCCGATAAGTTGCCAAACTAGGAGACTTAAAACTGCGAGAGTACCCAAGCATTGTAAAATTATCCCAGTAGCCATCCAGTGTTGCTGGGTTTCTAGCCAGATAGAAACAGCCATGTAGGTACTGAAAGCAGCCATACCACCGCCAATTACTGATGTAGCTACATGACGATTGGACCCTGATAGGAGTTGGCGTAGTTGAGAGCGATATTTGTGCCAATCTGACTTTTGCAGCAGATAAACTAGCAGCATTACTGCTAAACCGATGCTAGTAGCTAAAACTAGCTGCCAATTCCATAAAATCATAGCGATCGCTATGATAAGACACCAAAGCCAAAGACTCATACCGCGAAAAT
>CAWUOF010000713.1:0-2170 GCA_963923765.1 uncultured bacterium
GATGTAGAGAGGTCTCGTGGGCTCGGAGATGTGTATAAGAGACAGACTATAACCCGCCCCTAAAAATATTGGTGTAATTATATCCGGGGTGAGTTTATAATAATTGTCCATACCATAACTTATCATATAACCCGCCCTTACAAAGGTGTAATTATATTCGGAGCAGGTTTATAATAAATTTAAAATAACTATATATAAGCATTAATTATATTAGACTTTTTGGGAAATACTTTTTAATAATTAAACACCTTACAATTTAAAACTTTACTAGATCAGTATTGTATAATTTGGTGTTATCTAAAAAGTCGGTTAATTACTTGTTCTAATGTTGTTAATATCCGATTAATCCGGTAAAATAATGTAAGGAATAATCAATATAAGTAAGTTTGAGGGTTATATTTTTACTATAATTTAGATTCACCCTGGATTATAAATATGAAAAATTTGCCAAATTAATTATCTAATTAATAATTTCTAGTAATTATTCACGACGCTTTTGCAGCAAATCGTCAAACTGACGAAGTTGATCAGGGGTGAGAATTTCTCGGATAGCCATAATACTGTCAAAATTGAGTTTTTCAAGTTGTTGTTTAATAGATTGTACTTGCTGATGTTTGGCGCGGATAATTTCCTTAGAGGCTGTACTAGATATAAGCGATCGCAATTCTTGTATAGCTTGATTATAGGCTTGTTTTCGCTCTAAAATCTGGTCTTGATAGCGATCGCGAATTTCTTTAATTTTATCTACTTGATCTTGACTAAGATTTAATTCTTGAATCCACAGAGGTTTATCGCGATTATAATTTTGATTTTCAGAATTTTGAGCAAATATTTGCGACAATAATACAGGGTTAGAATCTATTAAAATATCTTCTTTTGCCTGTACAGGCATAACTAAACCGATACTGGTTAAAGTTAGAATAGTTAAACAACAAACGCGCAGCAAAAACATGGATAAATCACCTCATTTATCAATATTTTTAATAAAATTAACACAATAACTGGCAATAATCTAATAGTTATTTATTGTTATTAATTATTAACTATTAACTATTACCATTATGCTTATTTTCGAGAAGAATTTTTAGGTTTTTTGGCAGAAACCCACTCTATTTGGGTATCGATCGCTGGTTTATCATTAACCATACCATCCCAATTATTTTCAATAAATACTTCCAAGCTGGCTAACTCAGCCGGACTAGGCTGGGGGGATAATAAATAACGATGACCATTCCAGGCAATCAATAACCCAGCCGCAATAGTTGGGGGTAAAAGCCACAAACCCCGATGAGGCCAAGAAAATAATTTATTTTTTGGAGAATTTTGGGGAATTTTAGCAATTTCTGTCATTAATTGCTGTTCAAAATCCAATTTTGCAGGGGGAACATCTGGGCGATATTTCCGCAAAAACCCTGTAAGATTTTTATCATCTTTTGGAAACTCACTCATATTTGTACTCCCTCTTGTTCGAGAAACTGACGCATAGCAGCACGGGCGCGAAACAATCGAGATTTAACTGTTCCCACTGGAATTCCCAGAATTTCAGCGACATCTTTTTGAGGTATTTCTTCGAGATCATGCAAAACTAAAACACTGCGATGATCCAAACTTAAATTAGCTAACCCGCGCTGCACAAGATCTTGATAATGCAGTTGCATCAAGTCAGAGTTAGGTGTTGGGGCATTGGTAGAAACAAAATTAAGATCGTCTGTATTCGAGAGAGTTTGCATAGATATAGGTTGCTTGGCAAATTCCCGACGGCGATCGGTAGCGACATTCCAAGTAATACGATAAATCCAAGTAGAAAATTTTGCCGTTTGCCGCAATTGGGGCAAGCCTTTCCACGCTCTTAAAAACACCTCTTGTACCAAATCATCCAGGCAGGAAGGGCCACACAATTGATACAAAGTAGATCTAATTTTATTTTGATAGCGGCGGTAGAGATGCCGAAAGTTTTGCCGATCGCCTTGTAAACATTGCTCGATCAGGTACGAGTCGGAATCTTTATCTGGCTTACTCTCAGAGGAATCATGTATAGATATATCAGCGGGCACGGCTAACACCTGTGTTTTCTCCTCACCTGTGTCTAATTTTCTATATAGTTAGACCAGGACAGAATTAAAAAAGTTCTCAATCCATCATAATTTCAGAAAATCCAAACAACAGAGTA
>CAWUOF010000714.1:0-2169 GCA_963923765.1 uncultured bacterium
TGTGGTGGGCGATCTTTCTATTCCCATTACTGGGTATCAAAATACAAGACCACAGTTAGGATTTTCTGTGGAAAGAAATTTTGGTTTACAGCCTTATGTAGTATCTCGACCGATTAGTAAATATGAGTTTTTTTTAGAAACACCTTCTCGGGTTGATTTATTAGTTAATGGTAGATTAGAACGATCTTTACAATTACCGGCTGGACGACAAGATATTCGTGACATTCCCTCTAGTGCGGGTGCTAATGATGTAGAATTAATTATTACTGATAATGTTGGTCGAGTACAACGGCTGAATTTTTCTAACCCCGTAGCAGCAGAATTATTAGCACCAGGAATGCAGCAATTTGCTTATAGTTTGGGTTTTCCATCTATTAGCAATTTTGCCGATCGCACTTACGATTTTCAAAAACCAAATTTAACTTTATTTCACCGTTTAGGTATAACTAATAACTTAACTGCTGGTGGTTATTTTCAAGGTGATTTCCAACAACAAACAACAGGAATTGAGGGTAATTGGGCTACCCGTTACGGTAATTTCGAATGGAATATGGCCTTTAGTAATGATAAAAAAAATGGTCTTGATTACGCTGGTATATTAACTTACGAATATCTACAAATTGGTAATATTAATTCTGCGGAACGTTCTTTTCGCCTTAGTGTAGAATCTAGGGGGAAAAATTTTACTAGGGTAGGAGAAGATAATCCTCGCAATAATTTTTTTTACGATATTAACGCTAATTATAGTCAAAAATTATTAGCCAATATTAAAGGTAATTTTAATGTTCGGTATCAATTTGGGCGTGATATTCCAGATACTTATAAATTTACTATTGGGCTTTCGCGCTCTTTTAAAAATGGGGTAAATGTTAATTTAAACCTTAGTCAAAGTCACAATTCTCAAGGATTTGATGAACAAAGGGCCTACATTGGTTTTTCTTGGCTATTACCAGAAGGTCGTCAATTTATCCAGGCAACATCAGATATTAATAACCAAGGAGAAGCTGTTAATAATTTCACTTGGAATTACAATCCCCTGCAAAATATTGGAGTACCAAGAAGTTCTTTTGGTTTGACGCAAAAAGGTCAGGATTATAAATTAACAGGTCGATTATCTTATACGGGCTATCGTTTTAATTGGGATTTATCCCATGATTCATTAATTTCCATGAATGGCAAAAATGCTAATACAAATCTTAGCAAATTTAGTTTTGCTACAGCTTTGGTTTTTGTTGATGGACATTGGGCTTTGTCGCGGCCAATTACTAATAGTTTTGCGGTGATAATTCCCCAAGCAGGTGTTAAAGGTCAAGAAATTGGTATTAATCCTAGCTTGAGTGGTTATACTGCTCGAATTGATAATTTTGGTTTAGGTGTGATGCCAAATTTAGATCCTTATAATATTTCTCAACTTGTGATTGATGCGCCTAATTTACCTACGGGAATAGATTTAGGAGAAAAAGTAATATCGGTATTACCAACTTATCGTAGTGGTACGTTAGTTAGGGTGGGAACAGATGCGACTGTTTTCTTGCGAGGGGTGTTGTTAAATGCTAATGGTAAACCGGTTTCTTTGCAGTCAGCACAGATTATTTTTCTTGATGAACCTAATAGACAGCCGGTGACATTTTTTACTAATCGTGCGGGTAAATTTGCTACTTCGGGATTAAAGCCTGGTCGTTATGAAATTCGCTTGTTTACTAATCCACCTGGAATGCTTGAATTTCAAATTCCTACTAATGTTATAGGTATATACGATATTGGTACTTTGAAATTGCGTTAATTGCATCTATTCATATTTGATATTTTAATAATGAAGTTGATAAAAGAATAGATACAATATAGATATTTTTTTAAAATTGGTAATAAGTAATTGGGTAAAATTAATTATATAGTTGAAATTTATATTATCTTATACTAAAATTAATTTTTAGGGTTTATCAAGATTAAAAATCTAATAAATCCGATTGTCAGTCATGTAATTAAATTATATATTTTAATAGGTTTATATTTAGGTTTATATTGTAATTTTGTAAGTGTTGTTCAAAGTGTTGTTCAAAATATGTAATTAATTTTGCTGAGGTACTGACCTGCTGCTAAATTTAAAATCTGTTGATTTAGCTTGACGGTTGTCCATTGCTTGGCATAAAATATCTTGACAAGAGTTGT
>CAWUOF010000715.1:0-2148 GCA_963923765.1 uncultured bacterium
CATTAAATTAGGTGCTGTGGGCGATCTCTTATCTTTGTCTCAATTATTATTCCCAAATTTAATCACTAAAAATACTCTTTGTTAGTATAAAAAATTTTTTTGTGCTATATTCTTGTATCAAGTTTCCTAAAATCAGGCCCCATAATTAGAGAACAATAATATGAGTTTGCTTCGTTTTCAAAATTTGAGTCATAATGATTCTGAACAAATATCTAGTTATTTTGTTGCCAGTACTGCACCACTTAATGTAGAAGATAAAGTACAAATTGATTCAGAAGCAGAATCTAAACATCTTAATCAAATTATTGCTAAAATTTACGAAAAAATAATTAAGAACCCCCAGGAATCCGCAGAAATAGTAATTGCTATTCACGGTTATAATACGCCAAAAGAATCTGTACAAGAATGGCATCAAGATATTATGGCATATATCAACAATGATCCTTATATTAAAGAAAAAAAAGATAAAACAATTTTCCTTGGTTATCGTTGGCCGTCAGAAACTATAGGTAACAAAGATTTACGCAAGTCAATTATTAAATCCATGCCATACCCTTTACAATGGCTTGGTATTACCGGAATATTTTTAATTGTATTGTTTACTTTTTTGATTCCAGCAACTATTTTCGCTATATTGCCTTTGTTAATAGCTAGTTTTATATTATTGTTGGTAGTAACATTAGCTATACTAAAAGAAACGGTATATTTTCGGGATTCCTATCGGGCTAATAATTTTGGTGTGTCTGATTTAGTAGAATTACTTAGACAAATTGATGCAAGAATTTTTAACCTAGCTTGCGAAGCCGAGGAACATGATAAAGAAAGTTATATATGGCCAAATGAACGGCGAATTAAATTAACATTTATCGCCCATAGCATGGGAAGTTTTGTAACTACTAATACAGTTCGCATTCTTTCTGATGTCTTTGATATTCATTCGATTGGTAAATTAGATATAGATGACTCGGAAAAACAACCTCAAGGCAATATCGGCAATGTATTTTGCTTAGAAAAGTTAATTTTAGTGGCTCCTGATATTTCTATAGAAACAATTATTTGGAGTCGAGCAAATTTCCTGCGATCGTCTTTACGACGCTTTAAAGAAGCATATTTATTTAGTAATGAAGGAGATTTAGCTTTAAGATTAGCTTCTCCCATCGCCAATTATTTTTCCTTTCCCACTAAAACGCGCAATCAAGGTTATCGTCTAGGTAACGTGGCAGTAATGGACAATACTAAGAAATATGGTATTTTAAACTTTAGTAAAGATATCCACTCGTCAGAATTATGTAAATCTAGTTTACCGTATTTATTTATTAGCTCGTTTGATTCTACCACTTCTTGTCTCAAAAATATACAAGATAATCTGAAAAAAGAAGATAGTCAAAAAACTGAGAATGTGGCTGATATCTTTACCTATTTTGATTGTACAGATTACCAAGATAAAACCGATTACCCAGGTAAACAGGGGCAAATAGTTAAAGTTGTTTGTCCTCGGCAGAGTAAGAAAAATCATCTGACGTTGTGGGATTATATTTTAACTATTAAGGGTTATTTCTTCAGCCAAAATGGTTATATCGATGTTCATGGGGGATATTTTCAAGGGGAATTTACTAAAAAGGCTATTTACAGAATCGCTTTTTTAGGATTTGCTGAATTTTTAGATAGTTTAGAGTCTCCCCAAAATATACCGCAGATTATTCAAGAAAAAATTAATGATATTGACAAGGGTAGTATTCAGTTAAAAAATGAGAAAATTAATCCAGATTTAGCGAAAAATCGACTGTTAAAATTAGCTAAATTTATGGAAGATTGCGATCGCAAGCAAATTAAAGTTTTACTATCTCAAGAACGCTATAAACTTGATATATTAGGCATCGATCGCAATCAAACTAGACAAGAAACCCTCAAACGATAATTTTGGTTATGGGGCATGGTGAAATAGCACAGAAAAGCGTTTAGGGCTGTTGCAATCTGCTACTATAAAATTTAAGGCGGGCGGGTATTGCTATCAAGTTATCATAAAATTAATCCCATCACCCGCCCCATCAAAAAATCATAACATTGTATTGAGTGAGAAAATATCCAAGCCTTAAAAGCGCAACAACTATATTTTTAATATTTACCTGTTTTTTCCTGAAGAATAAG
>CAWUOF010000716.1:0-2146 GCA_963923765.1 uncultured bacterium
TTCTTTTTTTATTATTCACATTCTCTCATATCATCCCCTAATTCAGCAACGCCAACAATTTTAACGTGGTTTTTATTGCCAATAATAAAAAAGATTTGAAATTTTTAATATTTATTTTCCTGAAAAAATTACTGAATTTACCTACAAAAGCAAAATCTATGGGAAATGTTCATAGCTACAAAAAAACTCAATCTCTAGCCCTAAATTGGCCGATCGAACAACTACCAGGATTAAGCCTTGAAGATAGTACTAAACTCACAGACTGTGGTATTACCACCACCATACAACTACTACAACAAACACTTACCCAAAATGACAAGCAAGTTTTAGCAACCAAACTACAACTAAATATTAAGTATATAAACAAATGGGTAGCGCTAGCCGATTTGGCTCGTATCCCCAGTGTAGGCTGCCAGTATTGCGGTTTATTGCTTCATGCAGGTATTGGTTCGGTTGTGCAACTGGCTCAGACTCCCGTTCACAAATTACATCAGCAAATTTTACGCTTACAAGTAGCAACTTTACAACGTCGAGATCTATGTCCTCCGGCTAGCGAGATGCAAATTTGGATTAAACAAGCCCAAAATATATAAGCTTAAGGTAAACCCAAGCGTGGCAAACCAGAACCTGATGCATTATTAGGAAGTGGCCCTGATTGGGGCAGACTCAGGTAGGCCAGATTAGATTGATGGGTTTGGGCCTGTTGCGCCTCTTGTTGTCGCATGACTGTATGGTGATCTATGTAGATACCAATAGCGCCATCAAGTTTTGCTTGAGCCAAGTTAGCACCACTCAGATTAGCTCCACTGAGGTTAGCACCGCTTAGATTAGCATTTAAAAGATTAGCACTACTCAGATTAGCTCCACTGAGATTAGCATCTCGCAAATCGGCACCTACTAATCTGGCTTCACTCAGATCAGCATTAGAAAGATTAGCCCCCATCATCTGAGCATGACCAAGATTAGCTCCTTTCAGTTGTGTACCAATAAGATTAGCGCTGGTTAACTGAGAGCCGATTAGTAGGTTAGCGCCATCAATTTCTGTACCGCTTAAATTAGCTTCACTTAAGTTGGTTTTTACTAAATTGGCACAGATTAATTCTGCGCCGCTAAGATGGGCGCTAGTCATCTGGGCTTCAAATAAGTTTACTCCCTTGGCATCAACACCGCTCATATCTGAGCTAACCAGATCAGCCATTACCATATTGGCGAAACTAATATCAGCACCACTTAAGTTAGCATTACTAAGTTGAACTCCGTTTAAATTAGCAAACTTGAGCTTTGCACCACTTAAGTCAGCCCCTTTCAGATTTAAGCGTGGCAGATGGGCGTCGTTTAGATCGCCTCCTTGACACTGTTTTGTTTCTAGTAACCGTTTTATGTGCGCGTTATTTCCAGCCATGTTTTTTCCAAGAAATGGCAGCCCGGTTAATTTATCGATCGAGAATTTTGGGCCATAAATTCCGATGATTTTAGTTTTAGGGTTTTATCTTTGGTGAGTTTAACTCATACCCTAACCATAACAAAATTAAATTGCCTAATTTTAGGATAAATTACCGATAATTTAACAAAATTATCTCAAGCTAGTCAATAGCCGCAAAATCTCGTCAATAAAAGAACAAGGAGTATTAAAACTAGCTAAACTTAAGGGTAAATTTTGGCCAATGCTGAGGAAATGCGGCCAAGAATGCAATAAAAATAATGGCGATCGCTCAATCTAATCAGAATTAACCTCAAATTAAGTTATTTAATTTAATTAAATATCTGTGATAACTGCTGCCGGAAACTGCTTTTGCAAAGCTGGAATAACAGGGCAAGGTTCTTGATTTTGTAAAATTTCTGGTTTATTCCAGGTAAAAGGAGCTTCTTTAGCTGCCGACATCCATAATAAACGCTTGGCTCTGGTCATAGCTACATATAATAAACGAAATTCTTCTGCTGTTTTTAAAACTTCCGCTTGTTCCCAAGCAGATAATACATCAGGAATAGGCTTTTTATGGAGACTGGCGCGAATTAGAGCGCGAGCTATTTCTGCTAGGCTAAATTCTCCTAAAAATTTATTTGATTCAGGTATATACAAACTACCAGGAATTAATTTTTTATGTAAAAAAGGCAAAAAAACATAATCCCAATCTAAGCCTTTAGC
>CAWUOF010000717.1:0-2138 GCA_963923765.1 uncultured bacterium
CCGCTTGTCTCCCTAATAGGTGTTTGCCCAGAAATAGAAAAAAATCTAGTAATAGTTAGTAGTAGGTTAAGGAAGCGATGAAATATTAAGAGATTAAATCGCGCCTGTAACTCAACCTTGGGAAGATTAAATTCCAGCCTGTATGGTATTATTGAAGATATTTGAAAGGCGATCGCTGTTTTGTGGTGCGATTAGGCGATAGCTTCGCTTTACGGGCAGAGTCGTACTGTAGCTATATCCATGTAGGCGATCGCTATCTATCCAATCATTACATTGTTATAGTAAAAATGGATAATATTCTGAGTAGAAAAAATGACACAAATTACAACCAATGAATTACCCGAAACCCTCCAGACTTTATTTATAGAAGTCGAACGTACTAAAACCCCGCTAACCATCATCCATGAAGGAAAACCATTAGTAATTATCTATCCTGCTACCAGTCAAAACCCACGCCCTTGCTTTGGCATAATGAAAGGAAGCGGTGAAATATTAGGAGATTTAATCACGCCTGAACCTCAACCTTGGGAAGTTTTAGAATGAAGCTTTTACTTGATACCCATATTTGGCTTTGGTATTTATTGGGCGACCAACGCCTATCACTTCAACTTCAAACAGCGATCGCAGATCCTAAAAATGAACTTTGGCTTTGTCAACCTTATAGGCAATTCGGCGTTACAAACAATTAGTTAAGCAACGGCATAATTAAGCAACACAACTTTAGTATTTAATCAGCTTAAGTAAGATGATGAGAAGTTTTATATTTATATAGGCGATCGCTACCCATCCAATTATCACTAATTTATCATTAAGTTAGTAGGGTGCTAAAATTTCTGGTTGTAATTAATTATCTTTATTCCCAAATTAACGCACCTTTTTTGTAAATTTTTTGGGAAATTTTGGCACTAAATATTGTTGGTGCGTTTTATATTGTTTTCAAATTAATTTGGAAACCCCCTAGAAAAAATCTGCCGCTTGTCTCCCTAATAGGTGTTTGCCCAGAAATAGAAAAAAATCTAGTAATAGCTTATCGATCGGCTTTAAGATAGAAAAAGTAATTATTAAACCCATAAAAATCGTGAGCGATTCTACGCTAGAGCAAATTCTAAAATTGGCCACTCAGCGAGCAGATGCGGCTGAAGTGTATTTTCTATCTAGTCAAGATACCCCGATCGAGTTTGAAAATAATCGTCTAAAATCCTTGCAAACAAAAGCCTTACGTGGCGTAGCTTTGCGAGTAATTTGTAACGGGCGTTTGGGCTTTGTTAGTTCCACTGATTTAACTCGCTTAGAAGATTTAGTAGATGCAGCTATTCAAACAGCAGAAATTGGCGATACTGCTGAGTTTGAATTTGCCAAAAATGTCCATGTAACTGCACCGAAAAGTAATTTTATTCCCCCTTCTACACAGGAATTAGTACAAGTTGGCGAAAATTTTATTGAACAAGTTCGTACTTACAATTCTGATATTTTAGTAGAAGTTGGTTTTCATGTACGCTCAGGTAGTGTGAAAATTGCGACCAGCGACGATGTTTATGCCGAACGTTCTAGTAATATTATTAGTGCTAGTTTAGGAGGAAATTTAGTTAGAGGCGAAGATTTTCTCCAGGCTTACAGTTATGACGTTAGTCGTGATGGTGTACCTGATTTCGATCGCATCCTCACAGAAGTATTACAAAAATATCGCTGGGCAGAAAAACCAGCATCTATTTCTAGTGGTTCTTTTCCGGTTTTATTCACTCCTCGTGCGGCTTCAAGTGCGATCGGTCGTTTATTTGACACAGTACTTTCTGGGGAAACTATTGTACAAAAATCTTCCCCCCTGGTTGATAAAATTGGCGAAACTTTATTTGATGAACGCTTAACTTTATTTGAAGATCCAACTTTAGGCCCTTCTGCTTGTCCCTTTGATGACGAAGGTACTCCCACCCGTCGCAAAGCTTTTATTGAAGCAGGTACAGTTAAAGGTTTTTATTGGGATAGGCGCTGGGGTGCCCGTGCTGGGTTAGAATCAACAGGAAATGGTTTTAGAGGTGGCTTATCTAAACCTTCTCCTGATATGGTTAATCTTTGTATTAACCCTGGAAAAACACCTTTATCTGAATTAATTTCTAGCATGAAATCAGGTTTAATAGTTG
>CAWUOF010000718.1:0-2130 GCA_963923765.1 uncultured bacterium
TAGATAGCGAAAGTGGCTCTGAAGTTGTCATGGCAGATCAATTGTGTGGGCAATTCTATGCTCGTTTTCTCAAATTACAAGATATTGTACCTGTGGAAAATGCCTTATCTACCTTACAAACTATTTATGATTCCTGTTTTTTAAAGTTTCAGGATGGTAAATTTGGTGCTGCTAATGGCGTGAAAATCGACGGTTACCCAGAAAATCCTAATGCTACCCATCCTTTAGAAGTTTGGACAGGAATTAATTTTGGTTTAGCTGCTTTTATGGTCCAGATGGGAATGCAAGAAGAAGCTTTTAAATTAACAGCAGCAGTGGTAAAGCAAATCTATGAAAATGGCTTGCAATTTCGCACACCAGAAGCTATTACTGCTGTAGGCACTTTCCGCGCCAGTCATTATCTACGCGCAATGGCTATTTGGGCTATTTATGCGGTTTTCACCGATTTATAATTAGGTAGGGTGTGATATGAAAAATGATAAAAATCTAGGGAAAATTTATCATAATTTCACGCTCTCTTAGGCATTAGGGGCAATTCATCAATTGCCCCTACAAAAATCTAGCATTTATAGATATTTTGCCGATGTTCTAAAGTAATTTAAATGCTGTAAAGCTTAAACTTTTGAATTAATAAGTTTAGCGGTTAATTATACACAATTTAAAATAAATTAGGTAATAAACATTTTAATCATATTTAAAATTAAAACCAAAAAAATTAATATATTTTTAATATATTAGTACATCGTCAATACATTTAACATTAATCTTAAGGAAATATAATAATGTTCTTGACAAATATGCGTAAATTCATTAATCTAGTAGTATTTTGTATGTACAGAAAAGCCTCAAATAATTGGTAAACAAATGTACTAAGGTAAGGCTAAAAAGAATGGTAATTTTTAGGCAGTCCAAGAAATAAACCCGATTCAATTTTAGGTGAGAGATTGACTGGTGAGCAAGGGTAGAAACTGTGCGAAATCAAATTTTAATAGGGTAAAATTTGCCAAAATTCTATCTTTTAAGCCAAAGCCATTTCTAACGCCCTAGCAGATTGGGAAAAAAGGTTAAATAAAGGGTATAGAAAAAAAGCTCAATTGGGGATAAAAGTTCGATCGAGATATAAATCCTTAATTGACAAAAATTGCTATATTTCGCCGATGTTTACGCCTGTTTTTCCTCCAAAAAATAAGGGGTTCTGAATTTTTTGCAGATTGAGGTTTTACCTTATGAATAAAAAGTTAACAGAAGCGGGAAAATTTGCCCATGAAGGTATCGACACTTCTGCCAGTATTATTTCGGCAGTATTTAAGCTGTTGAGTGTAACTCAGGCGGATTTGTCGATCACTTCCGAGATGAGTCAAACTTTTCAAGTTGATGAGTTTCAACTAGGTGATGAATTGCCCGGATATAATCCAGGAAATAATTTAAGTGAAATTAACAAAACAAATAATCAGGGTGAATTATATTTAGTTTGTCAAGGAAGGGTAAGATTATTAAGTACCGCGACAAATAGACAGCGAGAAGTTTCATGTCTGGTATTAGAGACAGGGGAAATATTTGGTGGAGATAATTTATTATGCGATCGGGAAATAACAGACACATCTAATCTATTAGCTTATCGCAGCGTAGCCGCCAGTCATGGCGCGATCGCCCGCATTAGTTTTACCAAACTTCAGACATATTTCCCGAAAATATCTGGACTAGAAGAAAGCTTGCGATCGACTGTAAAACAAAGGCAATATCAAATATTTTGTAAAACTACTACCGACTTGGGAATTCTTACCAGCCATCAATTACGGGAAATTATACCTTATCTAATAGAAAAACAAATTCCTGCTGGTAATTCCTTAGCCACAGTTACCCCAGGGGAAATAGGTCGTTATTGGCTGCGTAGCGGTCAAATTACAAGCCAAGAACCAATAATTCCTATCGAAAACAACGGGCATAAACCCCAATCCAACCAACAAAAATTAATTGCCCCATGCCCGACAGTTGGAGCGAGTTGGGGCTATCCCGAACCCCCCCCAGCAGATTGGATTGCCCATAGCGATTTAGTAATTTACCAAGTGAGTACAGAACATTGGCAATCTCTCCAAAATATTGCGCCCAATTACTTTAAAATATCTGGGA
>CAWUOF010000719.1:0-2128 GCA_963923765.1 uncultured bacterium
AGGGGCTGGGGGTTAGGTCTAATAAGGCTCAAATACATAAAAACTGCTGTAATAACGACTACTATTATTCGTTTTCCAAATATCCCCGACTGGCAAAAGGAATATCAACTACTTCCCCTTGAGTTTCTCCTACTTGCACTTTTAACCCCTTGCCTCCAGCTTTAGTACGAATATAGGCTAAGGCAAAATGCCCCTGTTTAGTCTTAGTATAACTGGTTATTTTACCGATTTTTTCTTCTCCTAAAGTTATAATAGTTTCTGGTTCCGTTGGCGCGTCTAGTTGTACTCCCCAAAGCTGTACTTTCACACCTTTATAAGTATTTAAACGCGCGATCGTCTCTTGACCAATATAACAACCTTTATTAAAAGAAATTGTTTGCCATAAACCAGCCTCTAGGGGGTTATAATCTTCTGTAAGTTCTTGATCTGGGGTGGGTCTTCCTTGTTCAATTCGTAACTGTTCCCACAGACGATCGCCTAAAGGAATTGCCCCGGCTGTTGTTAATAATTGCCAAACTTTAGCCGCATTTTCCGCAGCAACTATTAATGTATAACCTACCGTAGTTAAACCACTTCCTACCGCAATACGAATTTCATTACCATCGAGGGATAATACTTGATGACTATTGTTAGGTTGCTTAATTATTTCTGTAACACCTAATTTTTCTAATAAAGCGTTACTTTCTGGCCCGATGAGACTAAATGCGGCGGTTTTTTCCGTAATATCAGTTAATTTTACCTTATCAGCAAAAAAGATATAGCGATCGAGCCATTGCATTAATTTTTTTCGACGCAGGGGAGAAACTAATAATATGACTGAATTTTCGGTAATATAAGCTGTAGCTAGATCAATTGTCCTGGCAGTAGAGGTTACAAAAACAGTATCACAGCCTTCACCGGGTTTAAGAATATTAAAATCATTAGTACTTTGATTATGTAAAAAGCGAAGGCGATCGCTATCAGAAACTTCTATTCTTCCCCAGTGGGTGCGATCGTATATTGCCACACCCTCTTGAGTTGCTGTTATAGCTGCTTCATCATTGCCAAAACTAACTGCAACACCCTCAGCAAAAATTCCGCCTGCTGTAGTTTGAATATCCTGCAATTCCTGAATCATTATCGCTATCCTTTATCCTGATACAATCTTAATAGGCTGTTTAAATAGGCAAGGTAGAAAATATATTTTCTACTATATCTTTTGCTTTATTATCTAAAGTTTCCCAATTTATATCTCCTATACTATCATCTATTAGGCTAGTATCTATTTCTACTGTCTGAGTTCCCTCTTCATCCACAGCCGGAATATAATTACGAAAACATATTTGATAGCAAATTTGCCATAAATCAAACCTGACTTTTTTTTCCTGATATTCTAAACATAAATGATAACCTGGATAGGGTTCTGTTACTTCTTCATAGGTAGCTTTCCATGCTGAATTATCAAGCTGTTTACGGATATTATCTACTAGACGAATTAAAGCAGGTTGCATCAGTATTTCTGCCTGTTGCCATGCCACCATATCAACAATTTGAGGTTTCATATTTTAATTTATGTTTTAGGAAAATTTGGGTTAAGGGTAATTAATAATAGGTAATGGTTAAATATTACCTATTATCTATTATTTCTACCAGGTAATTTGGGAGATTAGATTTGCTTTAGTGATAAATAACTTATTATGTATTACCTAAATATTTATTTAGGTCTAGGTAAAACCGGAGGGGGAGGCAAGATATTATCGTTTTTTAGGTTTGGAAGAGATAAATCAGGTATATTATTGGGAGTTCCAGGGGTATTTATTGTGGGTATGGTCGGTTTATTATTTTCTACAGATACCGGCAGGGAAGGATCTAAAGTAGCGTTAAAGAAGTAAACTCGATCGCAATATTGTCCTTGATTGGAACAAACTGTTTCTATAGAAATATTGCTGACATTTCTAACATCAAAAGTAATAGATATTCTTTGCCCTGGAATAACAGATCTAGAAATTACTGGTTGATCATCTAAATAGATATTAACTGAGTTAGCAGGGCTGCCGCGATCGTTATCACGCATTCCAAATTCTAAATAGAAACTTTGAAAATTAACATCAGTATCTTTAGGCTGATCTGGTTTAATTCTACAGGTTAG
>CAWUOF010000720.1:0-2123 GCA_963923765.1 uncultured bacterium
ATTGGCTAATCCGATCGCCAGTAGTAAAAAGCTTATAAGTGGCTTAAACTGCGTTAGCCTAGCCGATAAAAGCCACCTGTTACTGCTTTCAAGCCAATTTTCGCTACATTTAAAGCGGTGGGAGGAAAATTATCAGATCGAATTTGCCCAAAAAATTTATATTTTTATAAAGCGGCTGGCGATCGGTGAGTAGGGGAGAAGGTAGGGATTTCCAGTTCTTCCCTACTCAGATAACTTGGAGGCCGCCGAAACGATCTAACTTCTTAGATAAACGAACACTTGTCCAGAAAGTTTTGCCTGCTCTACCATCAACTTATTTTATCAGCCCTGCGCTTCCCCGAACTCTCCCATCAAGGGAGCAGCCTCAGAATTATATCCTTTTTAGTTGAATACTTATCTTGATGACCGCTATTTTTACAGGATTACTGGCGAGTAGGTTCACCAGAGATTCGTTACCCCCATCGCACTCCGAGCCGATCGACGCCAAGTTAATTAGAGAGTCGATAGAGGCATTACTACCCCTACCTCTCCTTCAGAACCGTGCATGATAGTTTCCCATCACACGGCTCCTCTGAGTAATGGTCATTGTCATTAATACCAGCAGCCTTTAGCATATTTTCTAGAGCTAATTGTTTGACTCTAGAAAACAGAGTTTGATTCTGTTCTATGTCTAGTGCTGTTTTCTCATCATGGCAATGTTTGTGTAGTAGTTGGAGGTTGTCGTATGTATCCTTACCACCCTCGACTTTAGGTGTTTTGTGGTCAACTTCGGTAATATCTTCCGGTAGAAAGTGTAGACCACAGTGGGTACATTTGCCTTTTTGTCTCTTAAGCAACTTCTGTTTTCTGGAGGTTAAATCACTGTACTCACTGAGTCTTTGTCCCCAGTAAGTCCAGTCGCCATCAAAGGGAGAGCGAGTGTCCTGTACCTTGATGTGTCTGATGATTGGGGTATCGACGTGCTTGGCGAGTTTAAACCCGTCCTCCGTTTCAAAACTCCAACCGTTCCTCCAGTATTTGTCCTTATTGATGCTGCCTTTTCCTCTCTTTCTTGCCCAGCTTCTAAGTTTTGACCAAATTTCGTGGTCACAGCTTGCGAAGGTTTCCTTGGAACTGACTGGTGAGTAATAGTTGCACCATCCTCTGATGACTGGGTTTAACTCCTTAATCAGTGCAGCCTGTGGGCTGTTTTGGTGTTTCTTGATTATTTCACCAATTTTTTTTAGGTGTTTTAGTACCTTTTCCTTCTGGGGTTTGATGATGGGGCTATGTCCTAAGTTGA
The DNA here is from genome assembly GCA_963923765.1 of uncultured bacterium. Taxonomy (GTDB): domain Bacteria; phylum Cyanobacteriota; class Cyanobacteriia; order Cyanobacteriales; family CAWUOF01; genus CAWUOF01. Next base: position 1,283 of record CAWUOF010000720.1, read on the forward strand.
TACCTTTGTTGCATACCGCTCTGTATTTTCCTACTTGGTATTGGCGTAAGTTGTTGCCTAAGAAGTTGAAACCCTCTGATGTGGTCACAATTCGAGTTTTGGACTCTTTCAATTGCAGCCCCACTTCATTTTCAGACCATATTTCTATGGCTGTTTTAAGTGCTTCTATTACTTCTTTCTGTGGGTGTAATATTACAAAGTCGTCTGCATATCTTATCAGTTTGGGCGCGGTTTGGTAGTATCTGGATTTTGGTTTCCCCCTTAGATTCTTTTTCCAGTAGTTCTCCACTAATTTCTCCATGCCATGTAAGGCAATGTTGGCCAACAGAGGACTGATGACCCCTCCTTGTGGAGTACCTGTGTTAGTTTCCGAGAAGGTTTCTTTATCCAGTACACCTGCTTTTAACCATGCTTTAATCTGCCTTTGAAGTTTAGGAAATTGCCCGCACTTCTTGAGAAGTTTATCATGGTTAATGTTGTCAAAACACTTGGCAAAATCCGCATCTAGTACCCATTTTAGGGCTGAGTTACTAATTTGATTGAATATTGCACTTATGGCGTCGTGACAACTTCTGCCTGGTCTAAATCCATACGAATTGGGTTCAAACCGGGCTTCCCATTCTGGTTCTAGGACAAGCTTGGCTAGCATCTGTGTTGCTCTGTCACGAATTGTCGGTATTCCCAACCCTCTTTTCTCGTCTGTACCTGGTTTAGGTATCCAGACTCTCCGCAGTGGGGACACTTTAGAGCTAAAATCCAAAGTGTGAATTAATGTTACCCGTTGGAGGTAGTTTAGGGATTTCATCCCATCTACCCCAGCGGTTTTTCGACCTGCGTTGTC
>CAWUOF010000721.1:0-2123 GCA_963923765.1 uncultured bacterium
ATATCGATATTGTGCTAATCGACGGGCATCAAATGGAAGTAGGAAAACAAATTGCTCAGTTAGCTAAGTTAGAAAATATTCCGGTTGTTATTGATGGTGGTAGCTGGAAATTAGGATTTTCAGAATTATTGCCATATATTGATTATGCTATTTGTTCGGATAATTTTTATCCCCCTAATTGTCATAATAGCCAGGATGTTTTTGTCTATTTATCAGCAATGGGAATTCCCCATATTGCTATTACTAGGGGAGAAAAATCTATTGAGTATTTAAGTAATGGGCATAGAGGAGAGATAGAAATTAGTAAAATTAAACCTGTGGATACTTTAGGGGCTGGTGATATTTTTCATGGCGCTTTTTGTCATTATATTTTACAGTTAAGTTTTGCAGAAGCTTTAGCAGCAGCCGCTAAAATTGCTGGCTATTCTTGTCAATTTTTCGGTACTCGTCAATGGATGCGATCGAAAATATCTTAGAAAATATCCATACTTATCATAATTTTATCTAAGCAGGCATTAAATCAATAACTACTAACTCCGGACGACATAAAAATCTAAATCTTGGGGCAGATCTCCTTTCCATTCCTATTCCTCTCGATACTAAAAGTAGGCGATCGCTATTAATATTATTTAACCCCGCAGCCCATTTTCTCGGTATTCTCGAAGCTGTCATCATTGGTCCAATAAAAGGTAAACGGACTTGACCGCCGTGAGTATGACCTGCTATCAATAAATCTGCCGGAATATTACCTAAAGCAAAATTAGGCGCGTGTCCTAAAACTATATGATATAAATCACAACCATATATCTTTAATTTTCTATTAAAAGAAGCACCTCTGACTAAACCAGTTAGGCATAATTTATCTAATTTAACTGTTTCTGTGGCAGCAAAGGTTTTTACTGGCACACCATTAAATATTTTTTCTGCCCAATTATTCGGCTCGATATTTCCCTGTACTGCATAAACACCTAAAGGCGCATTAATATTAATCTTTTGCAGAAAAGCATTTAGTTTATTAAAAATTACTTCCCGTTTTTCTAAGTTAGCTTCTTGCACATAGTCACCAGCAAATAAAATCATATCTGCTTTTTGTGCCATTGCTATTTGTAAGGTATTTTCTTCATATTTTGTCCAATTATCGGTTTGTAAGTCAGCTATCACAACTATTTTTATAGGCTTTTCTATTTTATGGCTAGTTATTTGATAATGGGATATTTCTAGCCAGTAAGGTTCTATAAAAAATGAATAAATGCCAATACTGGCAATAATTACAGCTAAAAATAATGCAATTTGAGCAAATTTCGGCAAATACAGCCGTAATAATAGCGCTAAACCTGTTAATATAATCAAACCATGTATAAATAAGCCATAACTTAATAAGCGAAAAAAACCAAAAATGTCCTCTTTTAATACTGCTAATATTCCAGCCGTAGTTATAAGCAGTAATGAATTGAGGAAAAGAGAGTAAATAATATGGCGTATTTTTGGTTTATGACTTAACCAGAAAAATAATTTGATTTCCGCAGCGATCGCTATCAAATTATAAACTATAGTTGTCTTTTCTATAACCATCTTTACAAATCCCTTAGCTAAATAATAAATTCAGACAGTATTAGTCTATTATATAATAATTTTTTGGCCCGTATTAGCCAAAATTTGGGATTTTTTAAAACCTATTATTAAAGAATTTAAATTTATATACATAAAAAAAGGTGGGTATTTCCCACCCTTGATTTTTGTTAAAGGCGAGTAGCTATTACTGCATAAAATGGGTCACTACTAAAACCACCTAAAAACTGTAAAAATGCTGGTAAATTAGACTGTCTAGCAATAACTTCTGGCTGACTAAAACCAGGTACAGAGGCAAAGTATTTTTTCACTAATTCTATACGCCTATTTTCTGAGTTATCTCGCCATGCTGAGATCGCTTTTTGATAAAACATTCGGTTAGAAAAACTAATAATAGCTATTCCCCCTGGTTTTAAAATGCGATAAATTTCTGCAAATACCGCATCCGGATATTGTAAATACTGAACCGAAACACAATTTAAAACCGCATCAAAGCTATTATCTGCTAACGGTCTGTCTCTTATACACATCTCCGAGCCCACGAGACCTCTCTA
>CAWUOF010000722.1:0-2118 GCA_963923765.1 uncultured bacterium
ATATAGGTGTGTTGATATTTGCGCGGGCAAGTTTTTAGTAAATTTAGTTGTCCTTGAGATATTCGCATGATAAGATTAATTAATTTCCCATAAATTTAGGATTTAGTTAAAACAAAAACACTGCCTTCATTACCACGTCCTATTCGCATATCTTTATCTAAATAGGTAATATCTAGCCAGCCTTTTTGTTCACGATTTTCTATAGGAAAATCCAGGGCAGCAAATTTTTTACCTGTTTCAATATCTTGAATGTAGGAGTCTGGGAATTTATAGCCAATTAAGCGTTGTAAGCCGACAATAAAACGTTCAAATTTAACTTGTACTCGTTTTTCTGATGAGGCTTCAAATTTAGCAACAACGCTAACGATTCCTTCTAAATAGGGTAAGCTGTAAACTTCAGCGATATTGTATATTTTGGCTTCTTTAGCGCGAATACATTGATATATTTGTCCTAGTTGGCAAAGGGGAAAGCGATCAATACCTAATAATTCCTGACTGGTAGTATAGAGAAGTCGCCAATTACCATCTAATAATTCTGTAGCTTCGATCGGTCGTGGGGTAGGGTTACGATCTTCTAATTGCGCGATCGCCGCCAAAATAGCTAGTTTATCGGTTTCTGTGGCCAATATTCCCCGATTTTTGCCAGCGATCGCCTCTAACAAAGCTTCTTTTTTCAGCATATATACCACCTTTTTTCTGGAATTATTCTGATTATATATTTACTTTTATGATAATCTCAAGTAATTTAGATTTTAAATCTGGCAAAATTAATAGAGAAACTTTAACAATGATGAATCCATGACCCCAAGTGTAAACCGTCCTAATCCTTTTCTCGCCTTAAATTACGAATTAGCAATGGAAAATCTCGGCAATGATTATTATGATATAGTTGCTGCCGCCGAATTTCCCATGTATGCTTTACGTTGGCGGAATAATGATATTTTACCTAAATTGGGATTAAACCCCAACGATGTCACAGATAATGATTTTATCGAAGCCTTTGGTAAATTTCAAAGTGTACGTCCTTTTTTAGCATTACGTTATCATGGCTATCAATTTGGTGAGTATAATTCCCGTTTAGGAGATGGCAGGGGATTTTTATATGGACAAATACGGGGAATTGATGGGGAATTATACGATTTTGGTACTAAGGGATCTGGTAATACTCCCTATTCACGCGGTGCCGATGGTAGACTTACTCTTAAAGGTGGTGTAAGAGAAGTTATTGCTGCCGAAGCTTTGCATAAAATGGGTGTATATACATCTCGCTGTTTGAGTATGATAGAAACTGGTGAGGCATTGTGGCGAGGAGATGAACCTTCCCCTACTCGATCATCGGTAATGATTCGTTTGAGTCGATCGCATATTCGTTTTGGTACATTTGAAAGATTGCATTATTTTCAACGGAAAGATTTAATTGCTAAGTTACTTGACCATGTTATTGAATATTATTACCCATATTTAGCTTCAGAAGGCGATCGCTATAGTTTATTTTACGCTGACTTAGTGCAAAGAGTCGCCCAATTAGCCGCCCAATGGATGGCAGCAGGTTTTTGTCATGGGGTTTTAAATACTGATAATATGTCAATTACTGGCGAAAGTTTTGATTATGGACCTTTTGCTTTTATTCCGAATTTCGATCCAAAATTTACTGCCGCTTATTTTGACTATTACGGACGTTATAGTTATGGCAATCAACCGAGTATTTGTCGGTTAAATTTAGAAATGTTGCAAATGCCTTTAGCCTTAGTAATGGATATTAGAGATTTAGATACAGGCTTGGCAAAATTTGCAGAATGTTATCACCAGAATTACTACCAGTTAATGCTAAAAAAATTAGGTTGGGAAAAATTAGATGGAGAAATAGGCGAAGAATTATTACGTTTAACTATTCAACTGTTGCAAGATACGAAAATTGGCTATCACGATTTCTTTTATCAATTGCGAAGCCAATTTTCTCCCAGTTGGCGAGATGATATTAGTAAAATTTTTAGTGATGCTGAACCCGCAGAAGCGATCGAACCTTGGCGACAATTTTATTATCATATTTTGCAAATGGTATCAACTGATGAATTAGATAAAATATCACAATGTTTACGCCGTTATAACCCTAAAACT
>CAWUOF010000723.1:0-2117 GCA_963923765.1 uncultured bacterium
TCGTCGGCAGCGTCAGATGTGTATAAGAGACAGACTTAACCAGGTTTAATTAGACAAAGTATTCTTGGGCTGGCAAATCGCCCAATTTTTATCTTAGGGACTCTCCTGCTAACTAATTTGCAAAGATATATTTAAAATAGCTATGTAGCACTAAATTTACTGAGTTAATATTTTAAAATTGTGACAGTCCCTTATTTTCCTGAATCCAACCATCCGATTATTAAATCCCTTTTCCATTACAGCGATCGGGATTTATTGACGTTATTGCAGCTTCACCCAGAAGAAGGTAAGTACTTTACCACCATTTTTTGCCGCTATAGTCCGATCGTCTATAGCTTAATTCGCAATTCTGCTATTTCACCAGTACAAGCTGATTATCTTTTGGCCCTAACTTGGCGCCACATCTATCACGAATTGCGCGGGCTAGATTTAGGTGCTACTACTGCGGCAGGACCTGATGCTTTTAGCCTGCAAAATTGGTTAATTAATATTACAGCTTTATGTATTAATCGCACCGAATTACCCCCGGTTGAATCTATCCCTTATTCTCTGCAAGCTGCCTCACCCCCTTTGTGGTGTTATATCCAAGTCGCTTTAGATCAACTTCCCGCTTTACAGCGTTTAATTATCGTGATGGCGCAAACTTATCACTGGAGTGAACCTCGTATTGCTGCTTATCTACAAGCTGAGGGAGAAAATCTTTCTCCTGTTGAGGTAAAAATGCGTTTGCGAGAAGGTTATAAAATGTTAGAAGATGCTTTGCCCGCAGATATCCGCGAAATTTATTTAACACCTCAACCAGATAACGTTATTACTCATAATAAATAGTGGTTGTCAATACTGCTTTTCTGGCTAATTTTTTTACTACTTATGAAAAGCAGTAAAATATTTTTTTAACCCCATTAGGAGGGAAAATGAACCAGAAAAATATATTAATAAAAATTACAAAAATTAGTGTTTTTGTAGGTTTATATTGGTTAGTTTTTGCTAGTTGTTTTTCTCTAGGTTCTGTTGCTGCTGATATTGATGAACAGTTGCAAAATCCTGTTAATAATATTCAAGAAGAAAAGCAACGGGAAGAAGCTGATAAATTATTGCGTTTAGGTGTACAGCAAGAAAAATCTGGTCAATGGGAAAAAGCTATTCTTTCTTGGTCGCAAGCTTTAGAAATTTATCGGCGAATTGGTGATACATCGGCGATGGGTTTGGTTTACGATCGCCTGAGTTTAGTTTACGCTAGTTTGGGAAATTATCGGGAAGCTGAAGACGCCATGCGGCGACGACTAGGTTTAGCTAGAGATAATAAAGATTTTCAAGGTCAAATTTATGGATTAAATAATATTGGTACAATTTTGCTGAAAAAGCAAAGTTTTGTAGAAGCTAGAAATGCTTTTGAAGAAGCTTTAGCTATTGCTCGCAATATTAAAAATGAGGAAGGAGAAGGTTTATCTTTAAGTAATCTTGGTCTAGTGGCGGTAAACTTACGACAATACGATCGAGCTATTGTTACCTACGAACAAGCTTTAAAATTACAACAATTTGGTAATAATCCCATCGGTGAAGCTAATACTTTAAATAATATGGGGGATGTTTATCGTCTAGTTGAGCGTTATAGTGATGCTATTATTTATTATGGCATGGCCATGCGATTAGCTAAACAAATTTTTGATAGTAATAATGAAATTCGGGCAATAGATGGTTTAATAGCTACTCATGCTTCAGCTAAACGTTATTCTTTAACCTTGGAATTACTTAATCAAAGGTTAAGTTTAGCCCAAAAATTAGAAAATCCCCGGCAAGAATTACAATCTTTACGAATGTTAGGTGAGTTAAATCAAACCTTGGGAAATCATCCCGCAGCTAGAAAATTTTATCAGCAAGCCTTGGCTTTGTCTCGGTCACTAAAAGATAATAAAACCGAAGCAGCTTTATTAGCAAAATTATCCCAAGTGATGTGGCGCAATGTACCTGAATAAAATTATTGGTAATTCCTCAATCTGAAAAAAGGGTAATTTGATTAAGATTGTTAAGATAAGTTGATTTTTAGTGGCGATCGCTGTAAATTAAAATTATAGGACTTATATAAAAATAAGCCAGAAAGTAAAATCAAATTTACC
>CAWUOF010000724.1:0-2116 GCA_963923765.1 uncultured bacterium
GATGTTTTCTTAACAAGAAATGATTATTTTTTTAGTTTCGCAAGAAGTCTATTGATTTTTTAACGCCAAGTACACAGGCAATTTAGGGAAGAAAAGAAAGTTGCTGGGGTGGGGGAGTATAGCCAAGATGTTGCCAAGCGGCAGGGGAGGCTACTCGCCCTCTGGGAGTGCGTTGCAGAAAGCCTATTTGCATTAGGTAGGGTTCATAAACTTCTTCGATAGTTTGGGTATCTTCCCCGGTGGCGGCAGCTAGGGCTTCTAATCCTACGGGGCCGCCGTTAAAGTTTTCGATCGCGATACTGAGTAAACGTCTATCTGTCCAGTCTAAACCACAGGGGTCTACGTTATATAAATGCAGGGCTTCGGCGGCTATTTCCAGGGTAATTGGCCAGGATGATTTAACTTCGGCGTAGTCGCGAACTCGTTTTAGCAAGCGATTAGCAATGCGGGGTGTACCTCGGGAACGACGGGCGATTTCTGCTGCCCCTTCCGGAGTAATGGGAGTTTGCAGTATTTGGGCGGTACGTAGGATAATTTCTGCAAGTTCGTTTACTTCGTAAAAGCGTAGTCTTTGAATTAAGCCGAAGCGATCGCGCAATGGTGAAGTAAGGGCGCCGACTCTAGTAGTGGCACCTATTAAGGTAAAACGAGGTAAAGGTAAACTGCGGGTACGGGCACTTTTACCTTTCCCGACGGTGATATCTAGGCGAAAATCTTCCATCGCTGGATATAAGATTTCTTCGGTCATTTTTGATAGGCGATGGATTTCGTCTATAAATAACACATCTCCAGGTTTAAGAGTTACTAATAATCCCACTATATCGCGGGGGCGTTCCAAGGCTGGGGCAGTGGTAATTTTACAGCTTACGCCCATTTCTGAAGCTAGAATTAAGGCCATTGTGGTTTTTCCCAAGCCAGGTGGCCCGTATAACAATAAATGATCAAAAACTTGTCCCCTGGATTTTGCGGCTTTTATTGCTATATCTAAGACATCTTTTAAATCTTTTTGCCCTATATACTCTGATAAACGCTGGGGTCTGAGGGTTTCTTCCGGCTGTAGGGCTTCGTTAGGGGCTTCTACTGCTGCCGATGCTTCTAGTAAGTTTTCTTCTCGGCGATGGGTAGATTTTTTTGTAGGAGGTTTTGAATTTTTATCTTCCGGTTCCGGTTCTTTTGATACTTTTTTAGAAGAAATTATGGCCACGATCGCTACTCCTTACAGAAAAGGATGTCAAAATCAATTGACAAAAAGCTATTTTGTATAGAATCTTAATCTGTGTGGGTGAAATGGAAACCGATCGCTTCCTTTCCGGTCAATTCGCTAAAAAATATTATTTGGCCCCGTATGATGGGATGCTTTATCACGATTATTTCTTTTAGCGATTATGTCTTGAGGATCTTTCAGGTTTAATTTAATTGTGGTGTGTAGGTTGTGCATAAGGAAGTGAAACTGAATGAGAGTAATGATGGCAAAGTTTGGTAAAGTGACTCGCACTTTGCCAATAAATCCGCAAATTTGGTTTAAGTTACAACTTCTAAAAAGTTTGGTACAAAGAGATCTAGAGGCTAGATATAAAGGCTCTATTTTGGGTAATTGGTGGCCTCTGCTTAATCAATTAAGCCAGTTACTTATTTACACTTATGTTTTTTCCATTGTCCTCAAGGTTAAGTTAAGTTTGCATGGTTTACCAGAAAATAACTTTACTTTTGGTATGTGGTTATATGCTGGATTATTACCTTGGGGTGCTTTTACTGCTGGTTTTACTCAGTCTGCCGCCTCTGTAATTAGTCAGCCAAATTTGGTAAAAAAAATTGTTTTTCCCTTAGCTTTATTGCCTTTGGTTCCAGTTTTTTCGGCTTTTATTGAAAGTTCGGTTGGTTTAATTCTCTTAATTTTAATAGTTGGCATATTTTCCCATACTGTTCATCTTAGCCTTTGCTTGTTACCTATGGTTTGGTTGCCCCAGGTTTTGTTAACCGCAGGTTTGGGTTATTTAGCGGCTGGCTTGACGGTATTTCTTAGAGATATTCCCCAAGGCTTGGGAGTGCTAACTAATTTATGGCTATATTTAACTCCTGTTGTTTATCCTGCTAGTGTTATTCCTGAAGAATGGCG
>CAWUOF010000725.1:0-2114 GCA_963923765.1 uncultured bacterium
CCCCATGCCCCATGCCCATGCCCATGCCCAATATTTAATTAGCTATCGATCGCAAATAATTAGTTGCTTCTGCGGCTACTGTTTCCGATTCATCTTTTGCTAAAATTTCTAGGGTAGCGCGGGCTTCATCTCCCCCTAAGCGTGCTAAAGCTTGGGCGACTCGATAGCGAATTTGCCAATCAGAATTATTAGCATTTTGAATTAATAAAGGAATAGCTTTAGTATTTCCTAATTCTCCCAAGGCGCTAATTGCCATTGTTTGCACTAGGCTATTATCAGAATTTAAAGCAGTTTCTAATAGGGTAAAAGCTCTTGGTTCCCCCATTTCTCCGATCGCCGCAACGATACTTATTTGCAGTAACCATTCTTTAGTATTGTGGTAAATTTTCTCTAAATCATCAAAAGCTTCGGTTAATTTTAATGCCCCCAAGGAGTCGGCAGCCGCAGCTTGTACATCTACTTCCGGGTCATTATGCAGGCGATCGCGCAATAAATTTAAAGCAGTTTGTATATCTTCCTGGCCTAAATGCGCCATTTTACTTACTGCTGCATAGCGCACGCGAGCATTATTATCTACACAGGCTTTTCTTGCCAGATCGAAGGCGATCGCGGGCGGGAGTTGTTCAATTTGGTTAACTGCCTGGAGGCGATCGCCTAAATTTTCTGAACTTAACAATTTACTGACTGTTTCAGGAGTAATACTCATTCTGTGTTTTTGTGATTTTAATATGCTTATTTAATCACAGCTTGAGTCACTTACTACTAATTACCAATTTATCCAACATTTTCTGCCGCCATTGTCCGCACAATATCGCCGCGAGTGATAATACCTATCAATTTTCCCCCTGCCTCTGTCACCAAAAGTCGGTGTACACTGCGCTCATGCATCATGCGGGCTGCTTCTTGCAGAGGTTTATCTGGGGCGATCGTTAAAGGATTTTTCGTCATCACTTCCCCTACTGTTTGTCCCAAAGCTTTATGCAAATCTCGTTCGTAGGTAGCTGGATTTTTCAAGTAAATTACACTATCCAAGAGCATTATATAAGCAGGAGGAGTTACCCCTGTTTCTTGCCACATCAAATCATTTTCAGAAATAACACCTACTAATTTACCTGTGTTATCTACCACAGGTAGACCGCTAATTCGCTTTTCTGCTAAAATTTGTATGGCCTCTTTTAAAGGGGTTTCCGGATTTGCCACAATTGGATCGTGGCTCATTACATCAGCAACGTTTTTTGGCATATTACCTGACATCCTCTATCAGTTTTGTGCAATTATCATATTTTGCAATTCTATGATTATTTTACACCTATATAAAGTTATCTATAAAATAGCTTTATAGTTGCTAACAATCCTTAATTTTTATTAATATTTTTACCTGTAGTACGTCCAAAAAGTTAACTATTATTTTTTATTCTCTGTATTAGTGCAGTCTGTGGTATTAAATATCTTGAATTGCTGCCACACTTTCTAAATTTTTTGCTGCTAATTGCATTAACTCTATATCTTTTTCTAACCAAGTGCGAGGACTTTCACAATGATGGGCTATTAGTAAACCCCATAATCCTTGAGAATTTAAAATCGGTATTACTAAATTAGCTCTTACTTGTAAACTTTGGAGAAATTCTTTATGACATAGGCTCATAGGTTCTATTTCGATATCTGCAATTGTTCGTATTCTTCCTGTTAAATACATAGCAGCATATTCATCATTAAAACAGCCATCTTCTCCTGTGGAACCAAAAATTGATAACTCGCTAGATTTAACCGATTGATATATAACTTGTCCTTTCCATTTTCGATAAAAATAATATATAACTACCCGATCAACTTCTAAATTGTTTCTTAAGTAATCTATAGTTATTTGTATTAATTCATCTTTTTCAAGATTTTTGGCAAATCGATTGGCCAATTTTTTTAAACCTCGATCGCCATTATTCTGATTATCATCAAAATTATTATCTTTGTAATTAGGCGGTAATTGATTAAAACTCATATTTAACTAAATTTATTTTTTTTTATTCCACAATTTACAACTAATTTATATACTTTTTAATCTCTTACCTTCAGTAACTTTAATCATCAGATTTAGAACAAAATGTAATGATTTATAG
>CAWUOF010000726.1:0-2100 GCA_963923765.1 uncultured bacterium
AGAATTAGATGTTAATAACCAGCAAGTTTACTACGATCGAGGCATAGTATATTGCAAAATAGGAGATTATCAAAAAAGTATTGATGATTTTACGCAAATTTTGCGCCTGAATGATAAACATTTACAAGCTTATATTAATCGGGGTGAAATTTATTTAAAATTAGGAGACAACCAAGGAGCTATTATAGATTATAGCCAAGCTTTACACATAGAGCCTAAGAATGCTAATTTATATTATAATATTGCGATCGCCTATACCCAGTTAGGAGATAAAGTAACAGCGATAAAAAATTATAAACAAGCAGCTAAACTATTTACAGAAGCAAACGATATAGTAAATAGTAAGCGATCGCTAAGAATGATTACCAAACTTACAGAAATAGCAAAAGCGGCAAAAACCGTAAATAAAACTAAACATCCCCCTATTATCTCTCAACCCAAACCTACAAAAAAAACCAGAAAAATTAATAACACTTATTCCCTATATAATCTATATAAAAAATACCAAAATATTATTAAAAGACGTATTATTAATATTTCTAGCAACACCAAATTAACAGCTTTAATTATAACCCTGGGAATCTTATCTATTTTAAATAGTTTAGTGAATGATTTAGAAACCAGAAAATCTCCTAATCTGAGAAGCAGAAGTTTATCTCCAGGTTTAAGTATTACTGATATTTATAATCAGATACCTAATATCATAAAATGTCAAGAAGGAATAGTAAAAGATAGTGAAAAGCAGAAAATTTTGCAAGAAATAAATGAACTAAGAAATTTACACGGGTTAAAACCTGTAATTTATCACCCAACACTGGATAGTGAAGCCGCTAAAGCAGCACTAATTTTTGCCAGCAATGAAAATATTAATTATCAAGATGATTCTAATTTACAATGTTGGGAAAAATTAGGCAAACCTAAATTATTAAATACTCTTTACTATGGTGTTTTTTATCATTCTACATTTAACTCTAAATTAAAACCTGATTATTTATATGATTCCTCAGAATTTTTACCAGGAATGCTAATGGATAGTCGTATAAATACGATAGGAGATACAACTATCTTATTAAATCCTTTTTTAAATTATATTACTTTTGGTAGAGTTGATGATATACCCGGTCCTATAGAAAAAACTATATATGATTATGAGGGAAAAGCGATAGAAAAAGTGACAGCAGATTATGTTACAGGAATAGCCATTAAATATATAAATATAGAAAATCAAGATTTATCTGATATCAATCAAGATTTTGTTGCTTATCCCTATCAAGAATACCCAGAAAAATTTTTTAAAAAGGGAGAATATACCAGGGGATATCCGATAATGTCATTTTCCGTTTTTTCTAATAAGAAAAACTTATGGCATAATCAAAATGTAGATTTTTCCAGTGCTACTGTAGAAATTAAGGGAGAAGACGGAAACTTATTACCCATAAATAATCTTATTGTCCATGATAAATATATGGGAGGACTACCAAATCTATTACAATGGCAAGTAAGTGATATGAAAAAAGGCGTTAAATATACAGTTAGTATTAAAAATGTTAGAGTTAATAGCTATTATTGGCAAAATTATGAATACTGGTTTAGGATAAAATAACCAATAAATAAACCCAGAAAAAATGACAATATAACAGGTAAAAATAACCATGTTAACCAACATAACTATATTAGTAATTATAATTTTGGGTTTCATATTTTTTATTATATTATTAATTGTCATTTATGAAAAAATGGCTACTTCTCAAAAAAATAACATCAAGAATCGTAAAACAATTAATCCGACAAAAAAAACGCAAAAAATCCTACAAAATCCTATTAATTTTAATATAAAAAAATCAGTCCAGAAAAATGTTCCCCCAAAAACCAATACATTAGTAAATTCTGGTAATAATCATTTGCGAAAAAAACTAATAGGTTTATTACATGGAGACGTAGATGCAGCGAATAGATTAATTGCACATTGCCAAAAAAATCATCCTAATAAATCTATTGATTGGTATTTGGAAAAAGTTATTTGGGATTTAGAGAAAGATCGAAGATTTTAAATATTACTGGGCATTAGGCACATTTCCTAAAAAATAAATAACTTGGTTG
>CAWUOF010000727.1:0-2098 GCA_963923765.1 uncultured bacterium
ATTTAGCAGGACTTTTAGCAGCTACAGATCGCCCTGTAGAAGCATATAAATTAATGATAAATGCAACTAAAATAGACGATCGAAGAATTAATAGTGTATTTGCATCTAGTTCTGATCAAGACCGGCTTTCCTATTTAAAAACCATCAGAAGTCATTTTGATGGTTTTTTATCTTTAATTTATACCTATTTTTCCCAATCTGCCAAAGCCAAAAAAATAGCCTTAGACTTAGTATTAAAGCGGAAAGCCTTAACAGCTACCGCCCTGGCTATCCAAAACCAAGCTATCTATAGTGGACGCTATCCCCACCTCCAAGAAAAATTCCAAAAATGGCGCAGCAATTGGCAACAACTTAGTAATCTTCACCATACTTCCCCAACACCCGCACAATCAGAAAATCACCAAAAATTAATCCAACAACTGGAAAACGAATGCAATCAAATTGAACAAGAATTAGCCCGGGAAATACCGGAAATGCAATTACAGCAACAACTAGGGGACCGCCGCGCCGTAGCTTTAGAATTACCCCCAGGTGCAACTTTAATAGAGTTTGTTCGCTTTGATGTTGCTAATTTTAAAGCAGTTAAGGCGCAAGGGGAAAATCAATGGCAAGCAGCCCGTTATTTAGCTTTTATTTTACCCGCAGGGCAACCTGAAAAAGTGGAAATGATAGATTTAGGGGAAGCGGAAAATATTGATAGATTAATTCGCATTTTGCGGGAGTCTATAGACAATTTAACCGAGGGAAATAATTTAGATTGGAATGTAACAACAGAGAAAAATTTACCCCCAACTCCGGTTAAAAAAGTTCCTGAAAATTCCCCATCAAGTGAAGTTCGCCAAGCAGTTTTTGATAAACTTATTCCCTATTTGGGAACCAATAAACATTTAATTTTCGCCCCCGATGGTATGTTAAATCTACTACCGTTTAAAATTCTCCCCAATGCCAGTGGTGAAAAGCGGTTAATAGATGATTATACTATTAGTTATCTCAGTGTTGGGCGAGATATCCTGCGTTATAAAATTAAAACTAATCGGTCAGCCAATAAAGCTTTAGTAATTGGCAATCCCACTTTTGATTTACCACAAAATTCTGAAAATTCAACTAATAAAACTCCTAAAACTGTTGCAGAAGCAATTAGTATTATGTCAGGTAATCTAGGTTTTACACCAGCAGAAACTACTGAATTTATAGCCAAAACAGTAGCAGAAAAATTAGGAGTAAAACCTTATCTAAAAGAAGAAGCTTTAGCCTCTCATTTACTCACTTGTCAATCTCCAGAAGTGCTATTAGTGGCTACTCATGGTTTTTTCAGAGCAAAAATAAATTACATTCAACTAATTAATAAATTACTATCATATCTTAACAATCCTAAACAAGTAACTAAAATACTCACAAATCATCGAAATTTACTTGATGAAATTTTACTGCAAAACATAGAAGATTTAGTACATATCTGTGCAGAAAATAACGACCAAGAAATCCAAGAAATAGCCAGTTTTTTAAAACAAATAATCCCCCAAATTCAGGAGATAATTAACACTTCTAAAGTAAATACCTTAAATACTAAGGTAGAAAACGCCATGTTACGTTCCGGACTAGCTTTTGCTGGGGCTAATAATTGGTTAAACACTAATAAATTATCGACACAGGAAGAAAAACGAGAAGACAAAGGTTTAGTTTTTGCCCAAGACATAGCCGGATTAGATTTATGGGAAAATGAATTATCTATCTTAATTGCCTGTCAAACTGGCGTGGGAGAATTAATCACCGGTGAGGGTGTATTTGGGTTACGTCGCGCCTTCGTTGTAGCGGGTTCAAAAAGTTTAATAATGAGTTTGTGGTCTGTACCAGAAAAAGCTAGTATATTATTAATGAATCGTTTTTTTGATAACCTCAATGCTGGCTTAGGAAGGGTAATAGCTTTACAATCAGCCCAAGATTACATTCGCAAGATTACTATTAAAGAATTACGCAATTCTGAAACAGGAAAAGCAGCATTAAAGGAATTAGAAGAATTACAAAAAATTAATGAAAATTACCCAGAAGATTATACACCTGTCTCTTATACACATCTGACGCTGCCGACGATACTCCT
>CAWUOF010000728.1:0-2088 GCA_963923765.1 uncultured bacterium
TCTCCTCCTAGTCTTGCTAAAGTAGTTTTTAGTTGGGTTATTTCTGTGTTACAAGTATTTTTGCGGAGAGTACAAGTAGCATCTAAACAAAAGTTATTTTCCCAAATTGAACCGGGTACCCAAGATGAACTAATTTTATCTATACAGCATTTTAGTCTTTTGGCGATCGCTTTTAGTAGTTCATCTCCGGCTCTATGCCCCAGACTATCATTAACGATTTTAAACCGATCTAAATCCATAAACAATAGAGCAAACTGATAATTTTTTTCTCGGTTTGCCCTTTGGGTAGCTTGTTCTAATCTTTCCATTAAAAACGATCGGTTATGCAAATTTGTTAAAGAGTCGTGAAAAGCAATATGTAATAATTGTTCTTCGGCTCTTTTTCTTTCGGTAATATCTGTTTGAATTCCGATAAAGTTAGTTAAATTACCTTTTTCATTATAAACAGGTGAAACTCTTAACTCATTCCAAAATAAACTGCCATCTTTGCGATAATTTCGTAGAATTACTGTAGAATCATCTGATTTTTTTATTGCTTGTCTTAATGCTACTAAACCGATTTGATTAATATCATGGTTTTGGAAAAATCTACAGTTTTTTTCACTAACTTCTTTGGCGGTGTATCCTGTCAGTTCTTCAAAACATTTATTCACAAAAACTATACCGTTATCTGAGTTTTGGGCAGCAGTAATAATTATCCCATTACTGCTGCTTTGAATAGCTCTTTCTAATAGACGTAATTTTTCTTGATTTCGTTGTCGATCGCTAATATCCCGCGAATTTATCACAAAACCGTTGATTGCAGCATCATTTAATAAGTTAGAACCTATAGATTCTAAATAAATCCATTCACCTTTAGCATGACGAAATCTCAATTGTATATTTATTTCTGCATTAGGTTTTTGTAAGTCTAAATAAAATGCGTTTTGTACTGCTTCTAAATCTTCTGGATGAACATAATTAAAAATATTTTTACCGATTAAATCTTCGGGAGAATAGCCTAAAATTCTCTGAATTGATGGGCTTTCATACCGAATTGTTCCATCAGCTTCTAAAATGGTAATAATATCTGATGAATTTTGCACTAGGGAACGAAATCTTTCTTCACTTTGGGCTAAAGCTTCTAAGGCTTGTTTGCGATCGTCTATATTAATTGAACTCATGCAAACACCTATAATATCTCCATTTTCTTTAAATACAGGATGGTAATGTATTTCTAGCCAAATTTCCGGATTGTTTATCCCTTTAATTTTTCTTTCCGCAATTACATATTTTCCTTGTAATGCTTGATTAAAATGCAAATCAAAAACATTTATATCTTGGGGTAAAATATAATTGTAAATAGAATCTCCTGGTTGCATTTCTGTATGTAAAAGCAATTTAGCAAATTCATTAGCTGTTTTGTTAAAAGCGCGGATTTTATAATCACGATTGATTAAAATAAATGCTTGTACACTACTGTTGAAAATTGCCCTTATATTAGTTTCCGATCGCTTCAAGGCAAGTTCCGCCGATGCTCGATCGGTAATATCCATAACAGTACCAGTGATGCGAATAGCTGTACCATTACTATCACACCGCACCGCACCTTTAGCAGCTATCCAACGAATGCTACCATCTGGGTGAATAATACGATGTTCAATATCATAATTGCGATCGGATGGTTTAATTTTATTATCTATCTCAATAACTTTAGCCATTGCTTCTTTTACCCGATCATAATCTTCTGGATGTACTTTTTCTAAATACTTTGCATAATTATTATTTTGCAAATTTTCAATATTTCTACCATAAATTTCGGCAACTTCTTCTGAAACATTAAAAATATCATTTTGTATATCCCAATCCCATACTCCCATTTTAGCAGCTTTTAAAGCAAATTTTAATTTAGCTTCACTAGCTTGCAAAGCTTCTTCTGCTTCTCGACGATAAGTAATATCAATTCCTACTAAAAATGCCGCTTTTCCTTGATTATATTTTTGAGCGATAATTAAATAACTTCTATGTTGTTTATTAGTTGGAGTTTTTAACTCAAATAGGGCTTCATTTTCATTACTAGCAAAAAATTTTGTGACAAATTCATTAAAT
>CAWUOF010000729.1:0-2085 GCA_963923765.1 uncultured bacterium
TCTACCCACAATTATAAGAAAATTGTAGGGTGCGTCAGATGATTAACTTAGTTATCTGAGTAATAAATTTTGGTCTGACGCACCCTACCAGTCTACCAGTCTGTTGTCAATTTTATTAGCATGAAACAGCCATGCCAGGGTGCATTTCATTTTGGCAAAAAACCAATATTTTAACTATACAAATATCTATAATTTTTATTCATATTCTTAGCGCTAAAGCGCAACAACGGTTTTTACAAATGCACCCCTATAATTTGATAGAATTAATCGAAATAGTCACCACCAGAGCCATATTTCCAAGCTTCTAATAAACGATAGTAATAATATTGTTGTAATGGGGATAAATTTTTTACCCAAGGTTCTAGCGATCGACCTAAAGGATATAAACCACTATAAACAGCTAAATTCACATAATGTCTTAACCATTCTAACAACGTCACCACCCCAACTTGGGGCAGAATTTTAAACACAATACCCGGATTTTTTCGGCCAGTTTCTCCCAAGGTTTTAAACAAACCCCAAAACTGAATCACATCTTGTAAAAAAGGCTTTAAAACTGGTTCTCCCAACTGTTCCATTACTTGAAACACATTAGATAAAAGTAAATTAATCTGTTGCGGTTCAATTTTTTGATTAACTCCCACACTCATCGCACGTTGAAACATCCAAGTAACAGCTATATTAGGTTGATATGGTTGTAATAAAGCTAAATTATGGCGATTTAAAATATCATTTTCTAAAGCTGCTTGAATACCATTAGCTAAACGTTTGAGATGGCGTAACATTGCCCCAAAGCCACCAAAACTTAATGGAGACTGACTACCGCTACTATCTCCCACTGCTAAAACACGATGCCAAGGTAATTGTAAAGGACTTTGGCGATAGGAAGGAAAGAAACCAAATAAGGCGCGAACAAATTTTAATTGTTCTAATTTTACTTGTTGATATTCTGGTAAAAGCTGAAAATAATCTGTAAATAATTCCTCTAAAGTTAGTCTGTTGGGAGTAGCATCTATGTAGGTAAATAAATAAGTAGTTCTGCCATCTCTGGCGGGAAAGGCTTCCCAAAAATATTGACATTGTTTTTGTAAAGGTGTAAAGCTATAAAACAAATCTCCGGTTTTATTTTCAGAAAACCCCTGGGCACAAGTTCCTACTACTAAACACAGTGCATCTGGTTTTTTCCCGTTTCTGGCTTGTTTAACTATGGGGGAAAAATGCCCCATTGCATCTATTAATAGTCGAGTTTTAAATGTATTTTCTCCTGCTTTTACTATTAAGCCATCGGGATGAATTTCGCCAGAGACAAAGGCAGTTTTTTCAAATAATTTACCCCCAGCAGTAATAAATTTAGATTTCAGAATATCTAATAATTTAACTGGATCTACACCAATATTAAGAACATCTCTTACCCAAATTTCCGGACTATTTAAAAACCCGATGCGGGCTGGGTTATATTCACTGGCGATAATTTGGGTAATTTCTACTTCGGTAAGTAATTCTAATTCTAGGAATACTTCTAATTCTTTACGAGAGATATTCCACTCCTGATCTCTGCCGCGTAAAATACCTCTTTCTAGTAATGCTACTCGCCAATTATTTTTAGCTAAAATACTACCGATTAAAATTCCTAAAGTTCCGCCACATAAGACTACATCCCAATCGCAATTTCCTAAAGTTTGATTATTTTCGGTGATAACTATGGTTGGAGATGTGGTATTTTCTCGTAATGATGTTAAAAGGCGATCGGCTTGACGCAAATTTCCGAGAATATCTCCTGGCAATTGGGCGAGAATTTCTGGGGTTAAACTCATAATATTAAATTCTCCTTTTCCTGGTAATTTATGGTAATTTATAAATTATATTATAAATTATAGCGTATTTAAACAAGTTAGATTAAATTTAATTGCTGGATAAAAATTAATTATATTTATTGTTATTATAATTATCAATAATCTTTTTACCTTTTGCCTATTGAGTTTATCAAAAGTTTATCAAAAATTTATTTTATTTATAAAGTTACTGATTCTATAGAAAATATTATTGAACCTAAAATATCTTGGTTAATTTCCCAAATTTTACCGC
>CAWUOF010000730.1:0-2078 GCA_963923765.1 uncultured bacterium
GGCAGCCGCCAAGAACTGGAAGTAAAAATAGGCGACAAAGTACTGTATTCCAAATACGCAGGAACCGATATCAAACTAGGTACTGACGAATACGTTCTACTCTCAGAAAAAGATATTCTTGCCGTAGTTAGCTAATAGCAACTAACGCCAAGCAAAAATTAACAATTAAAACCACACCAGTTCATTTAGTGCAATTAAATCGAAGAAAAATATGGCTAAACGCATCATCTATAACGAAAACGCTCGTCGTGCCTTAGAAAAAGGCATGGATATCCTAGCCGAAGCAGTGGCAGTTACCCTCGGTCCTAAAGGTCGGAACGTCGTTTTAGAAAAGAAATTTGGAGCGCCTCAAATTGTTAACGACGGTGTAACGATCGCCAAAGAAATCGAATTAGAAGATCATGTAGAAAATACAGGTGTATCTTTAATTCGTCAAGCAGCATCAAAAACTAACGACGCTGCTGGAGATGGCACCACAACTGCAACAGTATTAGCCCATGCAATGGTCAAGGAAGGCTTGCGTAACGTAGCTGCTGGTGCTAATGCGATCGCCCTCAAACGCGGTATCGATAAAGCCACTCATTTCTTAGTAGATAAAATTGCTGAACACGCTCGCTCAGTAGAAGATTCTAAAGCGATCGCTCAAGTTGGTTCTATTTCTGCCGGTAACGATGAAGAAGTAGGACAAATGATTGCTAACGCAATGGATAAAGTCGGTAAAGAAGGCGTTATTTCCCTAGAAGAAGGGAAATCAATGACTACCGAACTAGAAATTACTGAAGGGATGCGCTTTGATAAAGGCTACATTTCGCCTTACTTCGCTACCGATATGGAGCGGATGGAAGCAATTTTAGATGAGCCATTTATCCTATTAACTGACAAGAAAATTACCCTAGTACAAGACTTAGTACCAGTATTAGAACAAGTAGCCCGCGCTGGTCGTCCTTTGGTAATTATTGCCGAAGATATTGAAAAAGAAGCTTTAGCTACCCTAGTAGTTAACCGTCTGCGGGGAGTGCTTAATGTAGCTGCCGTCAAAGCTCCTGGTTTTGGCGATCGCCGCAAAGCTATGTTAGAAGATATCGCAGTTCTCACCGGCGGTCAACTCATCACCGAAGATGCTGGCTTAAAATTAGAAAATACCAAGATCGACTCCCTCGGTAAAGCTCGCCGCATCACCATTACTAAAGACAATACCACTATAGTTGCTGAAGGTAACGAAGCCGGAGTAAAAGCTCGTTGCGAACAAATTCGCCGTCAAATGGAAGAAACAGAATCTTCCTACGATCGCGAAAAACTACAAGAGCGTTTAGCTAAACTATCTGGTGGTGTAGCTGTAGTTAAAGTTGGTGCTGCTACCGAAACCGAAATGAAAGATCGCAAGCTGCGCCTAGAAGATGCTATCAATGCTACCAAAGCTGCGGTAGAAGAAGGTATCGTACCCGGTGGTGGTACTACCTTAGCTCACCTCGGACCTCAATTAGAAGAATGGGCTAATGCTAATTTAACTGGTGAAGAACTCACAGGTTCTTTAATAGTTGCCCGTGCTTTAGCTGCACCTCTAAAACGCATTGCTGAAAATGCCGGTCAAAACGGCGCTGTTATTGCCGAACGAGTCAAAGAAAAAGATTTCAACATTGGCTACGATGCTGCTAAAGGCGAATTCTCCGATATGTTTGAAGCTGGTATCGTTGACCCTGCAAAAGTAACTCGTTCCGCTCTGCAAAATGCAGCATCGATCGCTGGTATGGTATTAACTACCGAGTGTATCGTTGTTGATAAACCCGAACCCAAAGAAGGTGCTGGCGCTGCTCCTGGTGCTGGCGGCATGGGCGGCGATTTCGATTACTAATTCTCCTCCTAATATCTAGGCTTATAAAGTCGGGGTTCTAATAGAACCCCGATTTCTGTTATATAAAAAACCACCTACAAATAGCCAGATAATAAAAAAAATAAACCGATACTAATACCATTTTTAAAAAGTTATGCTACATACTTGATCCCCCCAACCCCCCCCAGGGCTGTTTCATGCTAATA
The DNA here is from genome assembly GCA_963923765.1 of uncultured bacterium. Classification (GTDB taxonomy): domain Bacteria; phylum Cyanobacteriota; class Cyanobacteriia; order Cyanobacteriales; family CAWUOF01; genus CAWUOF01. The sequence continues at coordinate 2,038 of CAWUOF010000730.1, forward strand.
AAATTAGCAAACAGCCTGGTAGGGTGCGTCAGACCAAAATT
>CAWUOF010000731.1:0-2070 GCA_963923765.1 uncultured bacterium
ACTATTACTAAAATTTTAGCAAGCAAGACTCTGCATAAATTGCTCATCTTTATTAAAATTTAAGTATAAAAATTGTTAATTTGATTTTTAATATATAAAATATGGTGCTGTTATAGCTGACTTTTCGCCTCGTATTGCCCATATCAAGGAAAAGAGGGGCTAGGGGTGGGAGTGACAAAAGTTAAATTTTGACCATTATCGCACTCTGAGTTAACCCTTCAGGTGCATCTAGGAGTAAATTATTATGAAAAATGAATTCAAACAGGAAACAAGACCTGATATATATCGAGGATTTCAAAGAGTTTTAGTAGCACAAAAAAGAATAGATACAGCATTAGAAGTAGCAGAACAAGGTCGTTATCGTAATGTTATTAATATTTTCAAAAATTATTTAGGAGTAGATTTTACATTACATCCCTTAATTGAAGCACCCAGTTTAGAAAAAATCAAACAAATTGCAGAAAAACAAAATACTACTTTAGTAAATTATTCAGTCATCTACGATGATAATCAACTTTATCAAGCTTATCGATTTAGAATTAGTTTTAATCAACCTTACGCCTATGCTACGTCTGTATTTATTTGGGTAATTACACCAAGCGGAAAGATTACATTTCGAGAAGTCAATCTCAAAGATTTATGGCAACATAAAGGCAATCCAGAAGAACCCAATACATCCCTAGTAGGGATAATTCGTCTGCTGCGGGAATCGATAGGAATGAGAAACAATAAAGAATCACAAAAAACCACCAAAAAACTATTACAGTTACTATATAAAATTTTAATTCAACCCATTGGAGATTTATTACCCAAAAACCCAAGCGATCGCCTTACCTTCATTCCCCAAGATTTTTTATTTTTAGTTCCCTTTGCAGCCTTAATAGATAGCAAAAATAAATATTTAATTGAAAATCATACAATTTTCACCGCTCCCTCAATTCAGTTCTTAGGGTTAACTCATCAAATTATCCAAGAAACAAAAAGCTCAGAAAAATCCAAACAAGCTTTAGTAATAGGCAATGCTACAATTATTAAAAATTCCGAAAACTTAAACAAAATAACTCAAACAATTATTAACTTTCCTGAAATCGAAAAAGAAGCCTTAGCAGTTGCCCAAATACTAGATAGCCCAGCATCGATCGGGAAAGAAGCCAACAAAACAGCCGTTTTATCCCAACTATCCCAAAGCCAAATAATTCATCTAGCAACCCCCTGTTACTTGGATGAAATAGAAGGCTTACGCTGGGCAATCACCCTTGCCCCACATCAAAGCTCATCTTTACCTCAACTCGGAGAAAAAATTTTCGTCCATGAATTTCTCACAGCCCGTGACATCATTAAACTTAAACTCAATGCTTCCCTAGTCGCCCTTACCCATTGCGATCTTCATCGCGGCAAAATTACTGGTGATGGCATAATAGCCTTTTCCCATGCCTTCATCACTACCGGAATTCCCAGCATTCTGATGTCTCTGTGGTCAATTCCCGATGCCCCCACCGCATCCCTAATGACAGCCTTTTATCAAAACCTGAAAAATAATCTCGATAAAGCCACTGCCCTACGTCAAGCCATGTTGAAAATTATGCAACAACATCCAGAACCCGGAGACTGGGCAGCCTTTATGCTTATAGGTGAAACCTGATGCTGGTTGTATTAATTGTTGCAGTTAAGTATTTTTGCGTTCATCCTTGATAGTGCTGTAAAATCTAATTTTGCCCATAGTCAAAATCAAAATAAATAAATCTAGGAATTGAAAGTGAAAAATTTTCTTAAAGGAGTTAACCTTTACCTGATCGGGATGATGGGCGCGGGGAAAACCACCGTTGGCCAATTGTTAGCAAAAGAATTAGGATATCGTTTTTTTGACACAGACGCCTTGATCGAAAAAATTGCAGGGCAGTCAATTAATGAAATTTTTGCCCAAAACGGAGAAATAGGTTTTCGACAAATGGAAAGCCAAGTATTAGCAGAAATTTCTACCTATACAAATTTAGTCATAGCTACTGGCGGCGGGATAGTCTTACGCCGAGAAAATTGGGGCTGTCTACATCCTGTCTCTTATACACATCT
>CAWUOF010000732.1:0-2053 GCA_963923765.1 uncultured bacterium
ATTTTAGTGAAACCAAGGAGGGAGAAGTACCCATAAAAAAGCATTTAGATCTGAGTGGGGCCAACCTGAGTGGTTCTCAACTGAGTAAAGCAGATTTAAGTAATGCTATCTTAAATAATGCTAATCTGAGTAAAGCTAATTTATCCGGTGCAGATTTAAGTAATGCGGATTTAAGTCGAGCTAATCTTACAGGTATTAATTTAATTTATGCTAATCTAAAAGGAGCAAATCTCAGCGAAGCTCATCTCAACAATGCTAATATTAGAAATGCCGACATGAGGAATGCTAACCTAAAAAATGCAGATTTACGAAATGCTGATTTAGAAGGCACTCATTTAGAAGGTGCTAATTTATCTGGGGCGACTATGCCCAAGGATTTTATAAATTATTCAGAACATACCTAAAATTTAGATAATATAAAATAATAAATAACAATTTAAATTAATCGGTAATTTACATAAAATTAATACAATAAACTGTAAAATTAGATACTGGTAAGATAATTACAGAGATCGCTAAGGAATAGATAACCATGAAAACCCAAAACATCCTAAATTTATTACCAACAATATTTATAACTTTATTAATAATAACTGGAAATATCAACTTAAAAGCTGAAGCAAAAAATCCTAATGAAGCTAATAACAATACAGCAGAAAGAGGATGGAGTTTATGGCAAAATTGGGATAAACTAAAAAATACAAATATTGATTTTGGTATATCAACAAATGATATAAAATCAGGAATAAAACTAGAAAAAACTTGCTTTCCAGAAACTGCGGAAGCCGATATACAAAAGAAAAAAAGCCAAAATTATTGGTATAGAATTAGTAACAGTTTAGAATCAACAGGTAAAGGGGAAATAGAATATGGTTGCTGGGAAAATGGGAGGTTTAAATCCACAATTACCATAGCAGCAATAATAGCTTCAGTAGCTTCTACCCCAGCAAACATAGAGCAGCCATTGAATACAAAAAACGATCGCTGTCGGCGAGTACAAACACCATCAAAACAAGGTTTAGTAATTCGATCGGCACCTAGTATAAACTCTCCCCAAATAGGAGGAGTAGACAAAGGAGAAACAATAATTTTAACCAGTAATCCTGCTACAATTAGAACCGTAAAAGGCAGGAATTGGGTAGCAATAGAATCTCCGGTAATGGGTTGGATTGCCAATGGCCAGCCAGGAGACAAAGGCAACCTAATTTTATGCAAACCATAGCACGAACGGGTATAAATTAGCAATTTTGCCATTTAGATTTTATTAAAAATACCCTGTATGGCGGCTATACCAAATATCCAAGAAATTACATAAATCGAGTTAATTGGACTCGATAACGTTCTTTTTTAGTAACTGCCATTTCTCCAATTTCTAAACGACCTTTACCACGAATAGCAATTAAATCACCTGGTTTAACAGTATAACTAGATTGGGTGATTTCTTTCCAGTTGACGCGCACATCACCACCAGAAATTAAATCAGCCATTTTACTACGGGACATACCAAAACCAGCCGAGGCAATGGCATCTAACCTCATAGATGCTTCCACAGTAGTTAATTCTTTCTTTTTCGGAGGTTGTACTTTTAATTCTGTTAATGCAATGGGTTGAGTTTTGACAGGAACCGATCGCACTTGTTTTAAATGTAATTCCAAAAATTCTAACATTTCTGGAATAACAATTGCTTGCGCTCCTCGTTCTCCGAGTACAATAATATCACCAGTTTTTTCCCGTACAATACCACATCCTAACATAGCACCGAGGAAATCTCGATGAGTAGCAGTATCAAAGAGAAAATTACCGGCAATTTCAATAGCAGCAAGTTGCACTTGGGTAATTTCTAGGGGAAGTTCCGATCGAGCGATCGCAAAGCGTTGTCTTTCCGCTTGGGGATACCCACCCCACGCCAACAAATGCACCTCAGTTAGTCGTGCAAAAGCCTGCTGAATTTCCGCCACTTCTGGTGGAGACAAAAAATCAGTAAATTCTATTTCCCAAGTTTTGATAGCAGTTTCCGCTTTATCAATAACACGGGCTAAACTATCTCGATTTT
>CAWUOF010000733.1:0-2048 GCA_963923765.1 uncultured bacterium
CTCCCCTGCCCCCTGCCCCAATTCCCTCCTACCCATTTACTATGTACCGTTCCCTGATAATATAAAACTTTACATATTGAATAAAACCAAAACGCTACTTGCAAGGCCAAATGACTCATCATCCAGACGGTATAGCCCCTCACGGCGGTCATCTCATTAATAGAATAGCTACTTCCGCAATGCGGCAAGAGTTTCTCGAAAAAAGTGAAAACCTGCCCCGCATCCAATTAGACGATCGCGCTACTTCCGATCTAATCATGATCGGCATAGGTGCATTTAGTCCCCTGGTCGGTTTTATGGAAAGGGCAGAATATGAGCTAGTAGTATCAGAAATGCGCTTGCTCAATGGCTTGCCTTGGTCAATTCCCATCACCCTTTCTGTCACGGAAGCAGAAGCGGAACCCCTTAAAGAAGGTGGTTGGGTTCGCCTAGATGACCCCAGTGGACGCTTTATTGGTGTGCTGGAATTAAACCAAAAATATCGCTACAACAAAGCCCACGAAGCTATTAATGTTTACCGCACTGATGATATTAACCATCCCGGTGTGCAGGTAGTGTATAAACAAGGCGACATTAATCTGGCAGGGCCAGTTTGGTTGTTACAACGAGATCCCCATCCCTTTTTCCCTAAATACCAAATAGATCCGGTAGAGTCGCGCCAGCTATTTAAACAAAAAGGCTGGAAAACTATAGTAGGGTTCCAAACTCGTAACCCTATCCATCGTGCCCATGAATATATCCAAAAGTGTGCTTTAGAAATTGTTGATGGTTTGTTTTTACATCCTTTGGTGGGGGCAACTAAAGAAGATGATATTCCGGCTGATGTGCGGATGCGTTGTTATGAAATACTTTTAGAGCGTTATTTCCCACAAGATCGGGTAACTTTGGCAATTAACCCGGCTGCGATGCGCTATGCTGGGCCTCGCGAAGCTATTTTCCATGCTCTAGTTAGGAAAAATTACGGCTGTACTCATTTTATAGTTGGACGTGATCATGCGGGTGTAGGGGACTACTACGGTACCTACGATGCACAATATATATTTGATGAATTTGAGCCACAAGAAATTGGCATTGTGCCGATGAAATTTGAACACGCTTTTTACTGTACTGTTACTCAAGGTATGGCTACTACGAAAACTAGCCCTAGTAATCCCCAGCAACGGATACATCTATCGGGAACTAAGGTAAGGGAAATGTTGCGCCGAGGTGAGCTTCCTCCGCCGGAGTTTTCTCGTCCGGAAGTGGCGGCAGAGTTGGCGCGGGTGATGCGGGTACCTGTTAACGTCTAGTTTTTTTGGGTCATCGGTCAGGCGATCGATGACCAATATATTTTTAATTTTATTTTTGACATATTTAGGGATAATTAGGGCTAATTTAGTCAATATTTTAGATAGTATTAATAATAATAGTTTGCCAACTTCTTCTGGTAAGAACCTACCCATTTTTTGATGAGATAGTGGACAGGTTGAATTAATATAAAAAATTGTAGCTGGATGGTGGGATGATGAACGAGTTATCGGCCAAGGAAAGCGATCGCCCTATTCTGAAAATGGGCCAGATAGAGCATATTGAAATTTATCGTAATAGGTTAATTGAAATTCGCAGATCTCCAGAAGATGAAGAATTTTATCGCCAATCTCTTCTTTGGCAGGGTTTCTATCGGAAAGTAAGCGATCGTACTTATTCCGATGATGGTCAAGTTTATGACTCTCCGCAAGAATGCCTAGAAGCTACTAGAAAAATGGTGGCATGGGAAGTTGATGAGGAAATTTTAACTACTAAACTACAAGAAGTTATTCACAAACTCGAATTTGAAGGCTATACTAAAGCGGCTATTTTAAATGCTTTAGCTAATCTTTCCTGTCAGGCACAATGGGGAAACGAAGTTACTCAATGTCTGGATGAAGCCGCGAGTAAAGCTCATGGTTATTTGTGGAAAGATGAATAGTAAATTAAGAGAGGTATATAAATACTATTAAATCTGCTGTTATTAATAATTTAGATCCTGTCTCTTATACACATCTCCGAGCCCACGAGACCTCTCTACA
>CAWUOF010000734.1:0-2047 GCA_963923765.1 uncultured bacterium
AAGTAATGTAGTTCCCCTAGAAAGACGTAATCCTACCCCATCAACAACACCTACCACCCCCAATAAACCACCTAGTACTTATTCCCCCACCACTCCACCATCAAAATCAACCGAAGATTACGATTTTTACAGCAGTTCCCTACCCCAAAATCAACCCGACGATGATCCAATTCCTTTTTAACCACAAACAAACTTAAACCCAACTTTTTTATATCAGTGCATCTCAAAATTGTAAAAAACCTTTATTGCGTTTTTAGCACTATAATTAAGGCGTTGCTTGTGGGATAATTTCACCTAATTTGAAACGAATCCTCAATCATTTCAACCCCACGTATGCAACGCCCTTAACCCAGAACCAGCTTATGTCATTCTGAACGTAGCGCCAAGGTTGGTGAGCGAAGTCGAACCAGCGAAGTGAAGAATCTAAGATAACCTCACCATGACATAGCAAGATGCTTCGTACCTCAGCATGACAGACACCAATCACCCATCTATACAACGCCCCTAAAAAAACTTTCATTTTCCTATTTATTCTAAAATCTTCTTAGCCCGTAAAATATTCTCCCGCACAGAACTTGCTGAAGTTTTAAAAGCCGCCCTTTCATCTTCATTTAAATCAATTTCTACTATCTTTTCTACTCCCATTTCCCCCAAACGACAAGGAACACCAAGAAAAATATCCTTAAAACCATACTCTCCCTGGAGATAAGCCGCTGCTGGCAAAAGTCGTGATTGATTTAATAAAATCGCCTCAATCATTAAACAAATCGAAGAAGCCGGCGCAAAATAAGCACTACCCGTTTTCATTAACTGTACAATTTCCGTACCAGCATTACGAGTCCTTTCCACAATACGATCGATACTCTCCTTATCCATAATCTCCGTAATCGGAACCCCCCCCACAGTACAATAACGAGGCAAAGGCACCATTAAATTTCCATGATCTCCCAAAACCAAAGTATGAATATCTTGCACGGAAATACCTAATTCCATTGCAATAAAAGTTTGTAATCGTGCCGAATCCAAAATACCCGCCATCCCCAAAACTCTATTCTTAGGTAAACCCGTAGCCTCCCAAGCCAAATACGTCATCACATCCAAAGGATTCGTCACTACTATTAATATCGCATCCGGAGAATACGCGATCGCCTTTGTCGCCGCCTCTACCACAATCGGCGCATTAATTTGAATCAAATCATCTCGCGTCATTCCCGACTTACGCGGCGAACCAGCAGTAATAACTACTACATCAGAACCCCTTGTATCTTTATAATCATCAGTACCAATAATCTTACGATCATGACGCTCTACTCCCCTCGCCTCCATTAAATCCAAAGCCACACCACGAGCTAAACCGGCTATTACATCCACCACCACCACATCAGCTAGGTTTTTATCTGTAATACGTTGAGCAAGAGTACTTCCAACTTTACCAGTTCCAATAATCGAAACACGCTTAGAATTATGATGAGAAAACGAAAGAGTAGAGGTCATAACAGCCCTGATTTTTGCTAGAATTTATTTAAACACTTCGATTTGATCTAGCCTTAGCCAAATATTCGGAGTAGGTACTACACCAAATTTGACAAAAGCATAATCTCCACGAATATCCATTATTTCGCCCTTGGTTTCAAAAATATAAGACGGAAAACGGTTATCACTAGCTTTAGCTTCTAAGCTATTTTCCAGCTTTTCCCGAATAGCACGAACCAAATCGCCTTTTTTAACTGCCATAGTTCCTAGAACATTAATTTTCTGTACTTTTTAGATTTTAAACCAAATAGACGATTTTTCCTGATTAAATTTATACTACAACTTTTTTATTATCTGAATGTAGTATTTTTTACTATTCGATCGTCTATCACCATATCACCCTCCACCATCAACAACATCTCAATTTAATCACTTCCCCATCTTCTAATTTTCCACCTCTCTATTAACTATAGAAAATTTACTATAGTTCCTATTACCTATCCATAATTTCTACCCTATCTCCACCATATCTCTATAATTTCTCCTACCTTTCTACGAAATTTCTACAGTTTCT
>CAWUOF010000735.1:0-2043 GCA_963923765.1 uncultured bacterium
CAAGGGCCTTTGTAAATTACAGCTTGATTGTTGTCTAAACTAAGGCTATCTTTACCTTTAAAAGCGCGAACAGTCAGAGAACGAAATTCTATATTATTAATTACTTGCCAAGGTTCTAATGGTCGATCGAGTATTTCAATTCCATAAAAACCGGTTTTTACAAACATTTCTAAAAAGGTATCGTCCCGAAAAGCCCCAGCAATACAACCACTCCATAATTCCGGATTATTAATTATTTCTGCTGTAGGGTTTTTATCACACACAATATCAGAAATAACCGCCCTACCGCCTGGTTTTAATACTCGATATATTTCTTGAAAAAGTTGTTGTTTATCTTGGGAACGAACTAAATTTAAAACACAGTTAGAAACCACTACATCTATACTATTATCTTTAATTAGTGGTTGTTCTTTTCGTAGGCGATCGCACTCAGCATCAAATTTACTTAAATCTTCCACCGAAGTAATAGGATATTTTTTTAACCACTCTTGCACTAAATCTAAATTTAAGGCTAAATCTTGGATTTTTCCCTTGACAAATTGCAAGTTATGGTAGCCAATTTTATTACCTACTTCTAATAAATACTTGCGAGAAAGGGCTAACATTTCATCGTTAAAATCAACACCGATAACTCGCCCATTTTCTCCTACTTTTTGTGCCAAAATATAGCAATTTTTACCAGCCCCAGAACCTAAATCTAATACTGTTTCACCGGCTGTTACATAGCGAGTTGGATCTCCACACCCATAATCTTTTTCAATAATTTCTTGGGGTAAACATTCCAGATAATGAGTATCATATCCTTTTGTCGGGCAACATAAACTCGCTTGGGGTGTTTGGGCACCTGCTTTATAACGTTCTAAAACTACACTTTCGACATTATAAGTTTCTGGCATAGTTAGCTTACCTTGATAAATTTTACATATTTGTATTTACCATATTTTTTATTTTGACAGCTAAGTATTAAAGAAAATTTTAGAAATTGCCAGAATAAAGATTTATAATTTTTGAGCATAATTTACTTTAGCGAAGACAGCGCAAAAACGGTATATCAAGTTTTTAAATATTTATTTAATTTCGGTTTCCAAGGCTGTTTTAGCAATTCTAGTAATATAAATAGTAACAGCAACAGTAGCAATAAAACCAATAATCCTAATTATCCATTGTGCCGTTACAGGGGCATTAACAGAGGTGTTATTGGCTGCTGTATTAATGGCGGCTAAATCTCCTGCTAAAAAACCGATATAAACATACATAATTGTACCAGGAATCATGCCAATACAGCCTAAGAAATAATCTTTTAGGGAAACTCTTGTTATGCTAAAAGCGTAGTTTAAAAGATTAAAAGGAAAAATCGGAGAAAGTCGAGTTAACAATACTATTTTTAATCCGGCTTTGGCTACGGCGGCATCAATAGCTTGAAAGCGATCGCTATTTTGTATTTTTTTCTCTACCCAATTTCGGGCTAAATAACGCCCGATTAAAAAAGCGCTAGTCGCCCCTAAAGTGGCACCGATAAAAACATAAATTGCACCCCAAAATAATTTAAAAATAACACCAGCCCCTAGAGTTAATAAAGAACCTGGTATAAATAATATGGTGGCAAAAATATAAATGGTGATAAAGGCGATCGGCCCCCAAGGGCCTATTTTTCCAATCCATTGTAGTGTTTGTTGTAAATTCTCTTGAATATGGAAATATTTAGCCCCTATTAATAAAAGCAAAATACCAATTATCAATAGAATAATTTTAAATATTCCTTTTAAGTTTATATTTGGTTCAATATTTATTTGTTTATCCTTCATTTTTGCCTCATTATATACAGCAAGTAACAGAAACATTTCCAAAATCTAAAAAGTTGTTGCGCTTTAGCGCTTTTTTAGGGTCCATTTCTGCCAAAAAATATTTTGACTATACAAATATCCATAACATTTCCAAAATCTAAAAAGTTGTTGCGCTTTAGCGCTTTTTTAGGGTCCATTTCTGCCAAAAAATATTTTGACTATACAAATATCCATAACATTTCCAAAATCTACAAAGTTG
>CAWUOF010000736.1:0-2035 GCA_963923765.1 uncultured bacterium
CGAACTTCTGGGGAAACTACCCGACCAAAAATATCTCTTTCTCGTTGGCGATCGCGTAACCCTGCTGCCATAGTATTAAATGCCTGGGCTAAGGCTGCCACTTCATCTTTTCCCCATACTTTTACTTCTGGTGTGTTAAAATCTCCCTGTTCTAATTTCTTAGCTGCTGCGGTTAAAGATTGCACCGGTTTTACAATAGTTTTAGCAAATAATAATGCTAAAATAGTAACAGTACCGCCCACCACAAAAACGCTTAAATTAGTTTGTCTAGCTAATTTATTAAGGGGTTCGGCAAAATGTTCTTCTGACTTTTCTACTCCTACTACCCAAGGTTTTGTTTTTAAGGGAGAAAACCCAATAATTTGCTGTTTGGCATCACGAGTTTTTTTATAGATAGTATGTCCAGATTTTTTGGTTTTTATCATTTTTGCTGCTAAATCTGGTAAATATAAACTATTAGGTTTTGGTAAATTTGCTGCGATAAATCGATTAAAAAACTTACTCTTTTCCAAATTTTCTTGTGATAAGTTTATTAAACTGGTATAACGTAATGAGTCATCATAATGACTAATGATAATACCATAGTCATCTATTAAAAACGCATAATTATCAGAGCCTAATTCAAAATTATTAACTATTTTTTTTATTAATTCTTCCTGTAATTTAATTACTAATACTCCAATAATTTCCTTATCAGTATTTCGTACTGGTACAGAAAAATATAATCCTGGTAGTTTAGTTGTACTACCTATTAAAATATCTGAAACAAAAGGTTTACCTTGCATCGCGCCATGAAAATAATCTCGAAAGGAATAATTATTATTAATATTTTCAGGATTAGTAGAAGCTAAACATAAACCATTAGTATCTAAAATTAAAACACTGGAAGTATCTTTATTAGATTTATTAATATTATTTAACATCCTTTGTAAAGCGGGTAATAAAGCTGGTCTTTCCTGGGGAGGGCTGGATAAAAAACTTAATAAATCATTATCTAAACTAACTAAAATTGCCAGTTGTTGAGTATCTGTAATTAATTGATCTAAACGATTAGCGGTAATACTAGCTAAAAGTTCGAGATTTTGATATTCAGTAATTTTAACACTAATTAAACTTTGACGTAAGTTGTAATAAGCTATGGTGGTCATGGGTACAAGGGAAGCCACCAGTAATACTACGGGAATTTTAACTGCTATTGACCAGGTAAGGGGAGAAGCCCAATGAGGAATTTTTTTGATTTTTTTAGCAAGGCGATCGACTATCAGCTTCATAAATTTTCCGCAGTTATTTAGATAAATATCTCGGCATATCCCATGCTAAGGCAAAATTCTGACTATATTCTGACTATTCCAATCTAAAATTTTTGGAAGTTTACTACAATATATAGAATTAAATAGGTGCATTTTTTAAGTGCAAAAAACCATTATTTTAACTATGCAAATATGTATAATGTACATATTCTACTTTGCAAATACAGCGCAACAACGGTTTTTACAAATTGCAAATGTACCTAATTTATTATTCTCTATCTTCCTAAAAATATATTTTGAAAACACCCACCCTAATTATCGCTTGTCATTGCCGATAACATAGCTTGTTGACTTGTAGATTGATAAATATTCTGTAAATATTGCATTACAGCAGAAACTGAAGTTGATTTGATGCCTGCTTCCCCATCGGAGGCAAGAGGAATTGGTCCTAATAAATCTAAAACTGTACCACCACTAGGTGACGACGTAATTACTACTAAAGAAGATTCCAAGTTTTCCTGATATTCCCAGAATTTTTCTATTTTAACTGATGGTTGACTAGGAGATGATAAATAATTTTCTAATTTTGTTTCGGGATGATTTTCTACCTCTGTATTGCTTCTAATTTGCCGGAGTTGAGTTAGTATTTGTTCTTTATTGCGTCCCCGTAACTGAAATAATATGAAAGGATCTTCACTAAAGCGATCGCCTAATAAATAATAAATCGCTGCAATATGCTTACAGGGATTAGCTTTATCTGGACAACTACACTGCCCCCTAATTTC
>CAWUOF010000737.1:0-2030 GCA_963923765.1 uncultured bacterium
ATATTATCGTGGCCTCCTTTGTCCTTAGCTGTATTTACTAGATTATTAGCTACTGCTTCACAATCGGCACCAGACTTAAGCAAATCACAGATGATATCAGGAGTTAATTCTTCTGTTAAGCCATCGCTACACAATACTAGGCGATCGCCGGATTGTATTTCTAGGGGCTGAATATCAATTAATTGCAAATCTTTGCGGCCTAGACATTGGGACAAAACGTGACGCCAAGGGTGAATGCGGGCTTCTTCCTGGGTAATTTGACCTAATTTCACAGAGCGGGCTACCCAAGTGTGATCTTCAGTAATTTGCTCTATTTCATCTTTGCGGAAACGATAAAGGCGAGAATCACCAACATGAGCCACCATTGATTCTTCATTTCGCAGTACTACCACTACAGCCGTCGTTCCACTATCGGAGCGATCGCTATGATTTTGCTGATCCTGCAAAATGGCTTCATTAGCTTTTTTAAAAGCTTCTGTGAGCAATTGCTTAGAAGGCTTATCGGAATTCCAATTTTCTTTCAGATAATTAGTAATAGTCCTGGTGGCAATTTGACTAGCCTCTTGCCCCCCAGCATGACCTCCCATACCATCAGCGACAATGAAAAATTTTTCATCGGGGTCGCGATGATAATCATCCTGATTTACGGAACGGACATTTCCAGTATCAGTTACTCCCGCACTGCGGGGTTTATTAAATTCGCTAGTTTTATCACACACTTTTTTTAATCTCAAAACATACGATCGAATTTGTCAATACGCCTTAACAGTCGGAACAAAGCCACTGCTAAAGCAGCCGCTATTAACAAGGCAACTATGGCTAAAGGTGTTTGTTGATTCACCAATAAAATAGTTGCAGATAGGACAAAAGCAGCTATCAATACAGCATAATTCGTTCCCATCTGCATACTACCGAGTCTACGGATTAGTCGATCGGTCTCTATAGAACGAACTCGAATCCGTACATCTCCTTGTTCTAACTTATCTATAGTTTCCTCAATGCGGCGGGGCAAACCAAAGGCCGTATTACTGACTTGAACAGCTTGACGACTTATTTCACTAAGGATACTATTAGCATCTTGATTATTTACATTGGACATAAGCTGCATGGCAAAGGGTTGTGCAACTTCCATAAAATTAAACTCTGGATCTAAACCTCTACCGACCCCTTCCAGGGTGGAAAAAGCCCGCATCACAAAGGTAAAAGTTGCTGGAAAACGGAAAGGTTGGTTATAAGCTACTTCGTATAGATCATCACTAATAGCTGCGATCGATTGTTCTTCAAATGGTTTATCCATAAAGTTATCCAGCATATACTGGATCGATCGGCGTACTGGAGCCATATCTCCCGTTGGCACCAAAGCCCCCATATTAATTAGAGATGATACAATTCGATTAGCATCTTTTTGAGCAATACCAAACAAAGTTTCTAGTAATTTTTCCCGCAGACCACTTTTTATCTGTCCCATCATCCCAAAGTCATAGAAGATCAGGGCACCTTCTGGGTTTACTGCCAAATTTCCTGGATGGGGATCTGCATGGAAAAAACCATCATTTAATAACTGTTGCAAATATGCTTTTGCGCCTAATCTAGCTAACACTTTACGATCTAATCCTGCCGCTTCTAATGCTTCGTAATTACTAATTTTAATCCCTGGCATATATTCCAGAGTTAAAACCCTATAAGAAGTATAACGCCAATAAATTCGCGGTACTTTCACCCAATCATAACTGCGAAAATTCCGCCGAAACATATCGGCATTGCGGCCTTCATTTACATAATCTATTTCTTGGTTAAGAATCTTACAACATTCTTCATAAACCCCTATCCAATCGCGATTTTTTCCCCAGGTTGGATGTTTTTGGAAAAAATAGGCAATATCTTTAGCTATATCTAAATCAATACCAAATAGCTTTTTTAATCCGGGTCTTTGTACTTTTACGACAACTTCTTCCCCCGAATTTAATTTAGCTTTATGTACTTGACCTAAACTTGCTGCTGCTAAAGGTACAGGATCGAAACTGATAAAC
>CAWUOF010000738.1:0-2030 GCA_963923765.1 uncultured bacterium
TTTAATTAGGCAAATATCTATTTTTGTGTATAATTAACAAAAGCGCTTGCATCGCAACAACGGTTATTTACTGTTTTGGCAATGTACCCAATCTAAACGCTTATGATATTAGCTTTATATATATTCCTAGTTATTCTTATGATTGTCGGCGTTATTGGCGCTGTAGTTCCCGCAATACCTGGCAGTAGTTTAATTCTCGCTGCTATTACTATTTGGGGTTTAGTAAACGGTTTTAGTAGCGTTACTGTAGCCTTTATTGTTGCCTTAGTAGTCTTTCTACTTTGTCTAGGTATTGATTTTTTATCGAGTTATGTCGGTGCAAAATATGCCGGTGCCAGCAATTGGGGACAAATTGGCGCAATTATAGGTTTAATTTTAGGACTTTTTGGTTTATTACCAGCTTTCCTAGTTGGCGGTCCCCTTATCGGTATTTTAATCGGACCCTTTTTAGGGGCTGTAATTGGTGAATTTTTCTATCGTAAAGATTTAGAATTTAAACCTAGAATTGAGTCATCTTTAAAAGCTGGCTTGGGAATAGTAATAGGTTCAGTAATAGGAAATATTATCCAAGGTTTATTAGCATTAGTTCCTGTAATTGTTTTCCTATTTACTACTTGGCCTAAATGATAATTGTAATAGCCTCACCACAAAATAATTAGCATAATTTTCATAGTAGTTATTTTCGCTTCTCACACATTTTATTTTTCTGGCACAAAATGAAATATCTCAATCAAATAATTCAAGGTGATTGTATAAAAAAACTGGAAGACATACCAGATAAAAGTATTGATTTAGTCATTCTTGATCCTCCTTATTGGAAAGTTATTCAAGAAAAATGGGACTATCAATGGCGTACTGAAGCAGATTATGTAGAATGGTGTTTACAGTGGCTAAATCAAATTTATAGAGTTATCAAATTATCTGGTAGCTTATATTTATTTGGGTATTTAAGAAATTTGTTTTATCTGTATGATAATTTAATTAAATTAGGTTTTGATTTTAGACAACAAATAATTATAGATAAAGGAATAAAAGCGATCGGTGGACGTGCAACTAAAGGCTATAAAATGTTTCCCAACGTTACCGAAAGTTTATTATTTTTTACCTATAATAGTCATCCTTTTGTAAAAAAACTCCTCAAGGATAGACAAAAAAAATTAGGTTTAACTGCTTTAGAAATAAATCAAAAATTAGGAGTAAAAGTTAATGGGGGCGGAATGTGGTCACTATATACAGGGAACAATATTTTAGCACAAATTCCTACTAAAGAAATGTGGGAAAAATTGCAAATAATTCTACAATTTGAATATCCTTATGAAAATATAGCACCTGTTTTTAATATTGAAATGGGTATTACTGATGTTTGGAAAGATATAGATTTTTATAAAGAGGAAAGATATCATCCAACCCAAAAACCTGTTAAGTTAATAGAAAGAATTATTAAAGCTAGTAGTAATGAAAAAATGATAATTTTAGATCCTTTTATGGGTT
This sequence comes from uncultured bacterium, assembly GCA_963923765.1. GTDB lineage: Bacteria > Cyanobacteriota > Cyanobacteriia > Cyanobacteriales > CAWUOF01 > CAWUOF01. Next base: position 1,492 of record CAWUOF010000738.1, read on the forward strand.
CTGGTTCAACTGCATTAGCTTGTTTAAATTTAAATCGTCATTATATTGGTATTGAACGAGAAGAAAAATATATTAAAGTTGCTGAAAGTAGAATTTCCGAATATAAATCTAGTCTTTTGTATAGATACAGATTTGAGGAAAATCATAATTTTGTCAAACCCAAAAATAGTGAACCTTCCCAACTAAACTTACCTTTCTAATTCTGCTAAATATACATTTTTTGATAAATTATTTTGTAAAAAATAGTTACAGTATTTTGCGATCTAATATCATAGATACAAAATTATAAACTGCCTAGTAATGATTTAAATTGTACAGTGTCTGTAATTAATATATCAAGTAAATACTATATTTTGTTTGCATAATCATCTCTTTTTACTTGATTGTCTGACATAAGTAGTATTTATATTAAATCCTTTATCTGTATTTCTTAATGATAATATTGCAGATTTTCATTAATAAATTGAGGTAAATCTTTTTCATTTTCGGCGTTGCTGAATTAGGGGATGATATGAGAGAATGTGAATAATAAAAAAAGA
>CAWUOF010000739.1:0-2023 GCA_963923765.1 uncultured bacterium
GGAATAATTGAAAAAAGATTAATAACCATTTCACCCAGACAGCATTTGATTATCAAGGGCAAATTGATAATAATTTTCCAGAAAATCTGTCGCGTTGATAGGGGCGGGTTAATTTAGAATGTAGAATTAGGAATAATTGAAAAAAGATTAATAACCATTTCACCCAGACAGCATTTGATTATCAGGAGTGAATTGATAATAATTTTCCAGAAAATCTGTCGCGTTGATAGGGGCGGGTTTATTTATCTTATCGATTTATCTTAAAATTTATCGCATAACCCGCCCCTACATAAATCATCCTCAAAAATCTTGAAATATTGTTTACATCTTAATTGCAGTCACTATAAATTAATTTTATTCATACTCAATCAACTATCTAATATTCCTGCATGGTTAATACAGAAAAATAAACGATCGCTCTTTAATTCTCTAAACAGCGATGGCAATAGTAAAATAAAATTACCAGAAAAAAGTCGATCGCTTTGGTAAATTAGACAAAAAAACACTGAATTAGATAAACTTCCTAGAAAAATACTTTAGAAGGCGACAATTATCATTTAGCCACATACCCCCACCAGCAGCAATACCCAAGACATAATAAGCTATTGGATTGCTATTTTATTAATAATTGAGTGTGAGTGCAGTAGGAGTGAATACCAATGTTAAGCAGTGATAAAACATCTACAGGATTATTTTCTTGCGGATGTCCAAATAACCATTTATCCATACAACATCCTGGGGATAGTTTACGGGAACGAGCCTGGGTAGAAATTAATTTAGAGGCATTAGCGGGTAATGTGCATCGTCTAAAGCGGCTGCTATCAGAAAAAACAGAATTAATGGCAGTAGTAAAAGCCGATGCCTATGGACATGGGGCCATCACAGTCGCTCAAACAGCGATCGCCGCCGGTGCAAGCTGGCTAGGAGTAGCAACGGTACCAGAGGGTATTCAGCTACGGGAAGCAGGTATTAAAGCACCAATTTTAATTTTAGGGGCTACCCATACCCCCGAACAAATTCAGGCGATCGCCCATTGGCAATTACAGCCAACACTTTGCACTCCCAAACAAGCCTTAATTTTTTCCGAAATACTACAAAATTTAGAGCAAATATTGCCAGTACATATCAAATTAGATACAGGTATGTCTCGTTTAGGAATTAATTGGCAATATGCAGCCGAATTTGTACAAATGGTAAATAATTTACCTAATTTAAATATTGCCAGTATCTATTCTCATTTTGCCACTGCTGACAGTCCAGAGCAAACTATTATGTGGCAACAATATCAACGATTTATCGAAGCTATTGCCGACATTAGTGCATCTGGAAATGGCATAAATTCTCATAATAATTTTCCTAAATTACATTTAGCTAATTCTGCCGCTACTTTAACTAATTCAACTTTACATTTAGACTTAGTAAGGGTAGGGTTAGCTATGTATGGACTTTACCCAGAGCAACATTTACAAACAGCAGTTAAATTAGAACCTGTTTTACAAGTAAAAGCGCGAATTACCCAAGTAAAAACAATTGAAGCAGGTGCTGGTGTGAGTTATGGTCATCAGTTTAAAGCCGATCGAGAAATGCAAATAGCTGTAGTTGGTATTGGCTATGCTGATGGTGTACCACGTAATCTTTCTAATAAAATGCAAGTATTAATTCGCGGTCAACAAGTTAAACAAATTGGTGCTATTACAATGGATCAGCTTATGTTGGATGTTAGCACTATTCCTGATTTAGAAATTGGTGAAATAGTTACTTTATTAGGTAATGATGGGAATCAACAAATTTTAGCCGATGATTGGGCAAAAATTTTAGGTACTATTTCTTGGGAAATTCTGTGTGGCTTTAAACATCGTTTACCACGAGTAGCGATCGGTCATCCTGGGAAATTTCAATTAGAAAAGGTGTATTAGGGAATTGGACAGGGGGGAATTGGGGAAATTTAGAATTTTAAGTATATATAAATTCAGAGTTTTTGCTACTAATAAATCCCCCCTGCTCCCCTGCCCCCTTTCCTCCT
>CAWUOF010000740.1:0-2021 GCA_963923765.1 uncultured bacterium
CGCTAATTAATTGCACTGGGGATAAGGCGATGACATCGGTCGATCGCGGAGATTCGTCGAGAATGGCCATTTCTCCAAAAAAATCTCCTTTTCCCAAAATTGCTAGGGTAATGGGAGAATCTCCCGCCAAACGGCGAACTTTGACCCAGCCTGATTCTAAAAAATAAACTGCATTGCCCCAGGCATCTTCCATTAAAACTGCTCTATTGGCTGGATATTCGTGTTTAACGGAGACGGATACAAGCCATTCCAGGGTTTCTGAATTGGCAACGTTAAATAGGGGAAAAAGCTCGCTAAAAGCTTTGGTCTGCATGAAAGCTCTTCACTATAAAAAATTACAATGGATCTGTGTTAACAGCAAGGCATCTTGGGCTGCTTGGGCAACCCACATAGAAGCTCTTTCTTCTTTATGATAATCTCGTTAGACCTTGCTGGTAAGAAACTATTGGAATTACTGGGATTTACGATCGCTCTGTAATATTGCGATCGCCACTTTTATTTTTACTAGATCATTTCATTCCTATTTCTTATTTTTTCAGAAAAATTACCCCTTCTACCACCAAAATTTACTGGCAATTAGTCCTGGGACTAATGCCTTTTTTCTTGTTTGTTCCCTCCATCGCTATCGGAGCGATCGCCTGAAACCCTTGTTTTTCTTAGTATAAAATTTTTTCCTCTACCCCCTTGACAACTTCATAACTAGCTAGTAATATAGTTACATTGACAGATACAGATGTATTGTCAAAAAAATAAAGCATTCATCTCATACATAGGATTTTTTACATGACAAACACTCTGGTAAAATCCGCAAAGCAGAGCCTGTGGTCGCGGTTTTGCGATTGGATTACTAGTACAGAAAATCGACTATATATTGGTTGGTTTGGAGTGTTAATGATTCCCACGATTTTAACAGCAACCATCGTATTTATTCTAGCATTTATAGCTGCACCGCCTGTTGATATTGACGGTATTAGGGAACCTGTAACCGGTTCTTTAATATACGGTAATAACATCATAACAGCAACTATAGTGCCAACATCAGCAGCGATCGGATTGCATCTATATCCAATTTGGGAAGCTGCTTCTTTAGATGAATGGTTATATAATGGCGGTCCGTATGAGTTAATAGTGCTGCATTTTTTACTCGGCATTTACGCTTATATGGGTCGGGAATGGGAATTAAGCTATCGTTTAGGAATGCGCCCTTGGATTCCAGTAGCTTTTTCTGCACCAGTAGCGGCTGCAACTGCGGTACTGTTAATTTATCCAATTGGACAAGGTAGCTTTTCTGATGGTTTAATGCTGGGAGTTTCTGGCACTTTCAACTTTATGATCGTGTTTCAAGCCGAACACAATATATTAATGCATCCTTTCCACATGATAGGAGTTGCGGGCGTGTTTGGTGGTGCGTTATTTGCCGCAATGCACGGTTCTTTAGTAACCTCTAGCTTAGTGCGAGAAACAACAGAAGATCAATCTACCAATTTTGGTTACAAATTCGGGCAAGAAGAAGAGACCTATAATATCGTAGCCGCTCATGGTTATTTCGGTCGCTTAATCTTCCAATATGCCAGCTTTAACAATTCTCGATCGCTGCATTTCTTCCTAGCTGCATGGCCTGTAATTGGTATCTGGTTTGCTGCTTTAGGTATCAGTACAATGGGCTTTAACCTGAATGGGTTTAACTTTAACGAATCAATTATTGATGCACAAGGAAAACCTGTTAATACCTGGGCAGATATTATCAATCGTGCTAACCTGGGAATTGAAGTAATGCATGAACGCAACGCTCACAATTTCCCCTTAGATTTAGCAGCAGGTACAGCAGAGCCAATAGCTTTAACCGCTCCGGCAATTAACGCTTAATGCTTAACTTTCCATAAATCCAAATAGTTTCTCTTCATAATTCGATCGATAGTTGTTTACAAAACTATCGATCGTTTTTTTATGGCAATTAATAATAAAATTAGTTAGGGCAGGTTGGATAATAATAGACTTCTTGCGAAAGTCAGGCAAGAGGC
>CAWUOF010000741.1:0-2020 GCA_963923765.1 uncultured bacterium
GAAGGGGCTGGGGGTTAGGTCTAATAAGGCTCAAATACATAAAAACTGCTGTAAGATGGAAACAATGTGCAAAAATGAGATTGATTCGGTTTTTGATGAGTAGAAAGAAACCTGGTTTTTTGAAAAAACCTGGTTGGGTGTAGCATTAGAAATAAATGCCAGATATTATCCTACTTAAATCATTTTTATTTAAAATAACTATAAAATTAATTTTTAGAGGTAATAAATATCAGAATTACTGAGAAAATAACCAACTGTATAAATAAACCCGCCCCAGCCGTATCGATAAATTACAAAACGGAAATAATCATAATATGTAAAGGCGATCTTCGGCGGGTTTATGATAATTATTAAAGCTAATTTGGATTACTTTGCTTTTTCTGTATCATGTCATCAACTATTCCCGATTCCTTAACACAAATAGCATATAATTGAATAGAATTAAGGCCGGATACTTCCGTTAAGGCTTGATTAGCTGACATTCCAGGAGCATAACAGAATTTTTTTACTATTTCTTGATATTGTTGTTTACTACCTAACAAATTTGTTAAACCTTTAGGATCTTCTAAAATTGGCTGACTACGTTGTATAATATTGTCCACCAAAATTTTAACTGATTCTGGCGAATCATTTGGTAACATTTTACTAGAAACTAAAGAAACTTCTAAGGCATTTCGCAAGGAATTTATACCATCGGGTGTTTTCAAAAAATTTACTAACATTTCTGGGGAAAGCCGAGGATTACTTTCTAAAGCAGACTTAGCACCGATAAGAAAACTAGCTGCAAAAAAATCTGATAATGTATCTACATAATCATTAAATTTGACATTATTATTTTCGCTGCCATCTCCACAAATTACCATCCCATTAGTAGTAGCCCCAGCCGCTAAATTTACTTTACCTTTCTCCAAACAAGCACTAAGAGTTTGTTGAATATCGGGGGAAAACATAGTACTTAATCGCTTGATATTTTCAGCGTTTGGTGTGGGTTTTGGTTGGGCGATCGCTACTACTGGAAAAAATAAAAATCCCAGGGATAATGCACTGCAAAAATTTACCCAATTAAATGATTTTTTTATCCAAGATTGCTGGGAGATTAATTTGGTGAACATTCCAGATTTTTTCATAGTAAATAGACAAGAAAAAAATTAAATACCACAGATAACATGGCGCATTTGGCGCAAATTAGCAGGTAATTCTAAATTAATTGCCTGTTCTATAAATATAGACGGTACGGGAAAAGAAGGAGTTGCCTGGACAGAATATGTAACTACTGTACCCCCATGACAATCATACATTTTTAAATCAGCAGTAAAATCTATAAAGCTACCTTTTTCTAGTCGAAATTGGATGTGATGTTGTAAAATTTCAATTACTTTTAGGTATATTTCCGCTTGGGCGTTAAAAAAAAGAAAGGCTTTACTGGCTACTTGATAAATACGTTTGTTATTTTGAGTGGTATCATCGCCTTTGCTGATGACTTCAGAGTGGATTAAATCGGGAAAATATTGCACCCAGCGCGGATAATTAGTTAGGTGTGTCCATGTTTGCGATCGGGTTATGGGTAAATATATCTGGGCTGTTACCGCGCCTCCCCAAGCTGAATGGGGCCTTGTGGCTAGAGCAATTTCTCCTCGCATTAATGCCTCTGGAGAGGCTAAATAGCGATTTTCCTTGATTTTTGCATTAACAGAGTTAAGTTTAGCTAAAGTCATTTGGGCCTTGCCCCTTGTAAAAAATAAAGATTTTGAGGCGATTATCTTGAAAATTTGCGGTAAAAGTAACTAGGTAATTTTCTGTACGGATAAACTACTATTACTTTTAGTTTCTAATGTAACCGTATTTCCGTAAAAATACGATGTTTATAATATAAAGATTCCCCAAAGTTTAGAAACTTTTATCAAGAAAAATTTATTTAGGTCCTTGATGTGAGGAGAAAAGAGTAGAATCTATGAAACGTTCATTTAAGCCTATAACTATTTTATTTTGGGCACTCCTAGCCATTACATTTTTTTACTGG
>CAWUOF010000742.1:0-2013 GCA_963923765.1 uncultured bacterium
GCGATCGCGGTGACAGGGGCGGGTTTATGATGGTTATCTGTGCAATATAAAACCTATGGAATAACCCGCCCCTACAGAGGTTGTTTATGTTAATTTTGGCGATAATTATATAATTATTGTTTAGGGGTTAATTTTAAGTTAATTTATGGTAAAACTTTAGTTTATTAAGATTTTATTATATTTGGTTATCTACTATAATTTATTTTATATTATTATTATCATAGTCTAATAGTAGTTGATATAGCAGTTAGAGAAGGTTAGATTTATGTTTGCTGTCAAAGACTCCGGACATGATTTATCGGTTTTATCTTATTCTTCTCGCGAAGAAAGTAGCGATCGCCTAAGTTTAGAATCAACTCTACAACAGCTAAATCTATATAATTTTGAAATAGAAGTAAAAGAATTATCCATAGTAGTAGCAAAAGCTTTTGAAGCTAACCCATTATTACCAGGGGTAATTTTAATCGATCGAGGTAAATTTTTTGGGATGATTTCTCGGCGGAAATTTTTAGAATGTCTTAGCCGTCCCTACGGAGTAGAATTATTTTTAAAACGCCCGATCGAGTCTTTATATCGCTTTGCCCGCACAGATGATTTAATTTTACCGGCTAATACTTTAATTGTGTTAGCAGCCCGACAATCTTTAAATAGACCTCCAGCTTTATTAGATGAACCTATTATAGTAGAAATAGAATCCTCAAATCATAGAATATTAGATGTACATCAATTATTAGTAGCTAGTGCCAAAATACAAGAAATTACCACTCATTTATTAAAAAAACAAACCCAAGCCCAAATGATTCAAACCGAAAAAATGGCCAGTTTGGGGCGCATGGTGGCAGGAGTAGCCCATGAAATTAGAAACCCGGTTAACTGTTTGGGAGGAAATGTTAATTTTTTGGCTAATTATTTTCAAGATTTAATGTTATTAATTTCTGCTTATGAAGAAGATAATAAAGAAAATAATGAGCGATCGCCTAGAATTAATGAAATAAAAGAAGAGATAGAATATGATTTTTTAAAACAAGATATCCAGAAAATACTACAAACTATGAACATAGCGGCAGATCGATTAACTAAAATAGTGGGAAGTTTGCGAAATTTCTCCCATATTGATGAAAATAACCGTAAACCTGCTGATATTCACGAATGTATAGAAGGGAGTTTATTAATTTTACATAATTCTCTAAAAAATTCTATAAAATTAATTATAAATTATGGCGATTTACCTTTAATAAATTGTTATTCTGGGCAACTAAGTCAAGTATTTATAAATTTAATTAGTAATGCTATAGATGCTTTGTTAGATAAAGAAGAGGAAAAACAACAATTAACAGTCGATCGAACTTGGCAGCCTCAAATAGAAATTACCACTAGAGTAATAAAAATCGAAAATCATTCCTGGGCGGCAATTCGTATAAATGATAATGGCCCTGGTATTCCCCTGGAAATTCAGGGGAAAATTTTTGATATGTTTTTTACCACTAAAGATGTAGGCAAAGGAACCGGTATAGGGTTAGCTATTAGTTATCAAATTATTACCGAAAAACATGGAGGTAAGTTAAATTTATATAGCCAACCCGGAAAAGGTACCGAATTTGAGATTGTTTTACCTATTGATTAGGTAAATTATAGATTAAATCCGGGCGATCGTGATAACTTCCGATTGATCTTGATACTTACCTTGGCGAGATTCATAGCTAACAGCACAGGGTTCCCCTTCTAAAAACAATAACTGTACTATTCCTTCATTAGCATAAATACGGCAATCAGCACTAGAAGAATTAGATAATTCCAAAGTTAAATAACCACGCCAAGCAGCTTCAGCAGGAGTTACATTTGCAATTATTCCACAGTTATGAACGAAAACACCTGCTTCTAAAGCAAAATTACCAGCTTCAGGAACAGTTAAGCAATAAACATCATGAATACCTGGTACATCCTTGACAGAGATAACTTTGTGATTTTTTAGAGATGTATTTTGTAAACCTCTAAATGCCTGGATAACTTCAG
>CAWUOF010000743.1:0-2007 GCA_963923765.1 uncultured bacterium
TGTGGATGCTGCTTTTAGGGAATGTCCTAATGTATTTGCGTAGCGCTATAGTATTTTTTTACCAGAAGTGTTTAACCGGATTAATGTGATTAACCAAAGTTATTTTAATCGGGTAAAAATTTTTGGGGTAGTTGTTAAAAAAACTACCTTTTTTCGTAGGTTTTGGTATATAATGTTATTGTGGGAATCTGTGACCACATATATATAGGTTTAAACAACAATTATATATTTTTTAATATATAAGAAAAACCTAACTAATAGCAAGTATTTGATTAAAAGCCTGTTTTTACTAATAAATTAACTGGCTTTAATGGCTCATGTTTATATTAATAAAACAACCGAAATTATCAGATATAACTAATGAGAAAATATAGATATAGAAAAGTAGTATAAATTAGCGATCGCCTAAAAAACATTTCCCAATTCATTATTTAAACTAGTTATATATAATAAATATGGCACAGCAACATCAGAATAATTTTATGAATAATTTTATTCGTTTTTTGGGCAAATCTACTAATAATTATATGTGGCAGGGGGAATTAGAGTCGATCGCCTTTACCGAAACAGAAATAAAATCTAACCTTTTACAATTAGAACAACCTTGTTATTTTCTGAAAAAATCAGGGATAATTGGTGTAACAAACACAGGTTATTTAACTAATACTCTAAACTCTCCAAATCAAGATATACAAACATTAATTTCTATACCATCTATACTTCCTCAACACTTAGGCGATATTAGTTTTTTAGAATCTTATAAAGTTAAATATGCCTACATGACTGGTGCAATGGCTAATGGTATTGCTTCCGAAGAAATAGTAATTGCATTAGGTAAAAAAAATATACTTAGTTCTTTTGGCTCTGGGGGTTTAATTCCTAGTCGTATTGAAAAAGCAATTAATATCATTCAAGCAGCTTTACCCCATCAGTCCTATTGTTTTAACTTAATTCATAGTCCCAGTGAAACAGCCATAGAAAGAGAAACTGTGAATTTATATATTAAATATGGTATTAGAATAGTAGAAGTATCAGCATTTTTAGATATAACTCCCAATATAGTTTATTATCGAGCAGCAGGTTTAAGAGTAAATTCAGCTAATCAAATAGAAATTAAAAATAAAATTATTGCTAAAGTTTCTCGCCCAGAAATTGCTAGTAAATTTATGCAGCCAGCCCCAGAGCAACTAATTAAATTATTAGTAAATCAAGGATTAATTACAGAATTACAAGCAAAATTACTAGCAAAAATTCCTCTAGCAGATGATATTACTGTAGAAGCTGATTCTGGCGGTCATACAGATAATCGTCCTTTAGTATGTCTTTTACCTAATATTATTGCGTTACGAGATACAATTCAAGCCAAATATCAATATGAAATTCCGGTGAGAATTGGTGCAGCCGGAGGTATTGCGACTCCAACATCAGCCTTGGGTGCATTTATGATGGGTGCCGGTTATGTAGTTACAGGCTCAGTTAATCAAGCTTGTGTAGAAGCTGGTACTTCTGAATATACTAAAAATTTACTAGCTCAGGTAGATATGACAGATGTGATGATGGCACCTGCGGCAGATATGTTTGAAATGGGGGTAAAATTACAGGTAGTAAAAAGAGGGACAATGTTTGGATTGCGATCGCAAAAATTATTTGAGTTATATCGTAATTATAATTCTATTGAAGAAATTCCTATTACCGAAAGAGAAAAATTAGAAAGACAAATTTTTAGAAAAAGTTTAACAGAAGTTTGGCAAGATACAGTTACTTATTTTCAGCAAAGAGAGCCAGAACAAATAGCTAAAACAATTAATAATCCTAAGCGAAAAATGGCTTTAATTTTTCGCTCATATTTAGGATTATCTTCTCGGTGGTCTATTACAGGTGAAAAAGGTAGAGAAATTGATTATCAAATTTGGTGTAGCCCCGCAATGGGGGCTTTCAATAATTGGGTAAAAGATTCTTATTTAGCTATACCAAATAACCGTCGAGTTGTTGATATTGCTGAAAAAA
>CAWUOF010000744.1:0-2005 GCA_963923765.1 uncultured bacterium
CAGCATGGGATATATGGTCACTGGGAGTAATGATAACAGAAATGCTCACAGGTAATTTACCGTTTGCCGGAAAAACTGAAACAGAATTAATGAAAGCGGTATTAGACTATCAAATATCCATAGATTGGGATAAATTACCAATACCATTTCCAGAGATAATAAATGGCTGTTTAATCAAAGAATATAAATTAAGATGGACAGCCCAACAAGTTTTAGATAAATTACAGATTTTTCCAGAATTAGTCATAGAAAACTCTCCTCAAATTTTAGATAAATTATCGGGAAAACCTGAAAATAAAACTATAAAAAAAGAAGATATATTTAGTAAAAACCCCCCAATAATTGTAAATAAATTACAACCGTTAGAAACTGAAGAAAAAACCCAAACAATAGAATATCCATTACAAAAAGAATCTCCAATTTTAAAGAAATTACCGGTAAAAAATGAGAAGCCAAATTTCCCACTAGAAAAAATTACCGAAGAATCCCAGTCATGTACAGATACATTACAGTTAACCCCTAAATATGCAACTTTTGAATTTGAAACAGTGACAGTTAATGACAAAGGAGAAATAATCAATAGGCAAAGCCATCAAGCTAAATATTTCCGAGAAAACATAGATAATAATATATTTTTAGATATGGTATTTATTTCTGGGGGTACTTTTATGATGGGTTCTCCAGATGGCGAGGGATTTGATACTGAAAAACCCCAGCATCAAGTTACAGTTAAACCCTTTTGGATGGGAAAATTTGCTGTAACTCAAGTGCAATGGCGTGCAGTTGCAGCATTACCAAAAGTAAAAATAGATTTAAACCCCAATCCATCTGATTTTAAAGGTGCAAATCGCCCAGTAGAAAATGTATCTTGGCATAAAGCAGTAGAATTTTGTGCTCGACTATCGCAAAAAACTGGCAAAAATTATCGTTTACCCAGTGAGGCGGAATGGGAATATGCTTGTCGCGCCGGAACTACTACACCTTTTTATTTTGGCAAAACTATTACCACTGATTTAGTTAATTTTAATGGAGATTTTAATTACGCTTCTGCACGAAAAGGAATTTACCGAAAAAAAACTACTGATGTAGGTAGTTTTCCCCCTAATGCTTTTGGCTTATACGATATGCATGGCAATGTTTGGGAGTGGTGTGCTGATAATTGGCATAACAATTATAATAATGCGCCTACTGATGAGAGTATTTGGCAAGAAGATGATAATAAATACCGGATAGTACATGGAGGTTCTTGGTACAGCAAACCCGAAATTTGCCGCGCTGCGAATCGTATCAAATATGATTCAGAAGGACGAGTCGGGTGTTGCGGATTTCGTATTGTTTTTTCTCCTTAGTGGATTGATTAGCCATTTAGCGTTTTCTATTCTCCCATGCCGAAATATTAACTATTTTTACAGATAAATCTTTAAGCAATCGTGTAAAATAAATTATATATTGCCAAATTTATTTCCCGATTAAAATTAACTTCTAGGGTGCATCATATGTAATATTTAAACTATATAATCAGGGGGTAAAATCTGACACCCCCTAATAATTATAAGTAACGGATTTAAATAAATTATATAGTTAATCAAAGCACTTTTATATTTGTGCAATAAGTAAACTGTGTAATTACTTAGACCGATTTACTTATGATCAGAATAGCCCTCAAGGTCATGTTTATTATTTATAGCTTAGTGTTATATCTATATAAATAGATTTGCCAAATGTGAAAATAAAAATCAAATATTTATGTAGGAAAAATAATGCTAATATTAATTTCAGGAGATTATATAGTTTATGGAAGCCTATCGCTATTGGAGACGATTTCAAAATAAATGGATTAATAACCACTATTATCTGGAAAAATTATTAGGTGTGGGAGGATATGGCTCGGCTTTTGTTGCTAAGGAAATAGTACGAGATAAAATTATCAGAAAATTAGCAATAAAACTAATTTTACCAGAAGAAGACGAAAAGAAACTAGAAAAACAGTTAGAAGAACTGGACA
>CAWUOF010000745.1:0-2003 GCA_963923765.1 uncultured bacterium
ATACTATGGAGTGCCTTTTCTAAAATACAATCTGGTAATTTATCCAGGTAATTACGATGAAAACTTAAATTAAAGTTCGGGTTTTTACAAATTAAATCAGAATCGATTAATTGGGGTATTTCTAAATATAAATGTAAAGGAAAATAAGCAAAATCAGGAAAAGGAAAAGTAGCAGATTGTAGCATCAAAATACTAGAAAAGTGATGATCTATAGCACGACCTAAAGAAAAGTAAAAAGCTCTTAAGGCGGCTGGTTTTGCTGGAATATTTACAGTTTTAGCTTTTTCATTAATCCAAGCTAGAAACTGTTGGATTTTTTCTGTACCAGAGACGATATCATCTATTTTTTCTTTCATCATCAATAGGAAGTTATCACTTTTACTCAACATTCCTGTTGCTAACAAAAACACTTCTCGCCAAGGTTTTTCGCTAACATAATTTACCAATTTTTCCAAAGATTCTTTTTTTTCCCCATTAGTCCAATACTTAGCTGTTAAATATTCTTGAAAAGTTACGTGGGAAAAAGAATAAATCCGCCTTGCTCTTTCTACTAATAAACCATGTTGTGACTCTATAGCCTTTAATATAGATTCTGCATTTAGTTGGCAGGATATTTCTGAATAGTTATTATTATTTTTATTGCTAATATATTCTCCTAAGAGATTTTGAATTTTACTTTGTTCAAAAAAGTAATCTCCTGTGGCAAAGGTACTAGCAGCTAAATAACTGAGTAATTCAATTTTTTCTAAATGGGACAAATCTCGATAATAATCCCTGTCTATCCCTCTAGTTTTATCCCATTTCACTAACAAAATATCCAAGCACTCTTCATAAATTTTGTTACGTTGAGCCATAAAATCTGCTTTAGATTGAAACACTAAACAAATCAGATTAAGCAATAGTGGAGTTATAGCTAATTCTCTTAGTGTCTGATTTTCTGGAAGCATCAATGTTTCTATAAATTGATTAGCTTTAACTATTCCTTCAGCTTCAGAATAGCCAGCTACAGCGATAAACCATTTTTGAGTAAAACAGGTAATTTGTTCTAAATTAAAATCAGCTATTTCTACTTCTGTAAAGCCAGTAAAGCGATATTCTTGGGCAGCAATTCGGCAAGTAACTATAAATTTGTTTTTCGGATATTTTTCAGATACTTTACGAATTTGTTTAATTACTTCTTCTATGGTTTTTGCTGGCACTTCATCTAAGCCATCTAATAAAATTAAACATCTACCTTCATGCAGCAAGGTTTCTATTTTTGCTAAAGTTATTCCATGATTATTAAATTTTTCACTGATGTAGTTTACTAAGGTAAAATCTCCTGTATCCGCAGCATCTTCAGCAAAATCTTTAAGTAATATAAAAATAGGTAAATAATCGGGGGAAAATCTGCCCTCAATGCATTCAATAGCTATATATTGCAAAAAAGTGGTTTTGCCAGCCCCAGGCTTACTTAATATTTTTAATTTGGCAAATTTTTCTAAGATGTTAAAGGCTGGGACTCCTGGCGGTAAAATTCTGCCCAAGTCAAAACCTGTAAAATTGTCTTGCTCTGGGTTAAAGTTTTGACGCAATTCTGCTATATCTATCCATTTATGACTAGATATTTCTTCGAGAATATTAACTGGAACGTAAAAATCGTTTAATTTTATGGGGCGAGCAACGTCTAGTAGGCGAAGAATACCACACTGGTTGTTAATATTTTCTTGGCAAAGCGATCGCACTTCTGCCACTAAAGCATCTATATTAATAGTAGATGTTTCCTGATCTTCTGTTGGTAAATCTAGTAAATCGTCATCTTGGGGCAGATCGGCTATGTCTTCCCATTCTATGTCTAATTGAAAACATATTTCTGTAAATACTCGACGATCTACTGGTTGACAGGCAAAAAATCGCCCAACGGCTTGCCGTGTTTTTAGACCCACTTCATAGGCAAGTTGTTCTTGTGTCCATCCTTTGCGACTAAAAGCTTTACGAGCTAACTGAATACCTTGGGTTGATGC
>CAWUOF010000746.1:0-1999 GCA_963923765.1 uncultured bacterium
GGGCAAATTACTATGGGTGCTATTGCTACTACCTTTATTTTACGTACTTTAGGAGATATTTTACCCGCGCCTATTGTGATTGTTTTCGGAATTATTTTTGGTATGGCTGGCGGTGTTTTTTGGGGTTTATGTGCGGGGTTATTAAATGTTTATGGTAAAGTTAGTGAAATATTTGCCGGTTTGGGTTTAAATTTTGTCGCCCAGGGCATAGCATTATATTTAGTTTTTGGACCTTGGAAGCGATCGGGTGTAGCTTCTATGAGTGGTACTGAATTATTTAATGAGTCGTTACGACTACCCACTATTGGTAATACAGAAGCTAGTCCGATCGCATTAATTTTAGCGGCGATCGCACTGATAGCAACTATCATAATAATTCGTAGTACATATTTTGGTTTACAATTACGAGCAGTTGGGCAAAATATCCGGGCAGCGTATATATTAGGAATTCCAGCTATTAAACAGCTTTTAAGTGCTTTTGCTATCTGTGGTGGCTTGGCTGGAATTGCTGGGGCTTTGCAAGTTATGGCGGTATTTCATCGCCTTATTCCTAATATTTCTAGTAATCTTGGTTTTTTATCTTTGTTGATAGGAATGTTGGTAGGTAATGGAATTATTTGGATTTTGCCAATAGCTTTATTTTTTAGTGCTTTAAATATTGGCAGTTTACAATTACCATTAAGTTTACAATTAGAATCTTCCCTGGCGGGAGTAATTCAAGGTACTTTAGTATTATTTGCTCTTTTAGGGCAAGGCTGGAAAACGAGGAAACAAAATAATATATAGCAAACTTCTGGTTTTTAATTAATTGATGTGGCTGGGATGTTTTTTAGCGATCGATTTTATATTTGACAGATAACATAAATAAACCGAAAGTATAACAACGGTTTTTTATAATTTTCAAATGTAACCGTTTACCTATTCCCAATTCCCTAACTTTTCTCTAATATGTTACAAATTATCCTAGAAATTCTGCCAATCTTAGCAACAGCGATCGCCACCTCAACCCCCCTAATTTTTGCCTGTATCGGCGAAACTATTACCGAACAAGCCGGTATAATTAATCTCTCTGCCGAAGGTACTATATTAATGGGTGCCATGACTGGCTTTGCTATTGCTAAATATACTGATAGCCTCATCTTAGGATTTTTAGGCGCGGCTATTGTTGGCGCTTTAATTGCCCTGATAGTTGCCTTTGGTGCAATTACCCTCAAACAATCTCAAGTAGCTATAGGTTTTGTTCTCGCTTTATTATGTAGTGATTTATCGTCATTTTTAGGTAATCCCATAGTGAGAATAACTGGGCCGACTGTACCTAGTTTTAAAATACCTATCTTGCAAGATATTCCCATCTTAGGACAGCTATTTTTTCAAAGCGATTTATTAGTATATTTTAGTTATATACTAATATTTTTTACCTGGTTTTATCTATATCGTACTACCCCAGGATTAATACTAAGATCCATAGGTTCTCAACCTGCTGCTGCTTTTGCTAGAGGTAATAATGTAATTTTACTTCGCTATATTTATACTCTTGTGGGTGGTGCTTTAATAGGAATTGCTGGTGCTGCTTTTTCCTTGGATTTTAAAGCAGGTTGGAGTTATCGTCACACCGCCGGTTATGGTTGGATTGCTTTAGCCATTGTTATTTTTGGTGGTTGGCATCCTTTCCGAGTAGCTTTAGGTGCATATTTATTTGGGATTTTACAATCATTAGCTAGTGTTGCTCAAAGTGTAATTCCTGATATGCCGACACAAGTATTTACTGTTGCGCCTTTTGCTTTAATGATTTTAGTTATGGTTATTACTTCTAGTGATTGGCTTTCTCATCAGAAATTACCTTTACCGCCTTATTTACGTCGTTGGATATCACAAATTATTAATGTTACCCCTCCGGCTGCTTTGGGTAAAACATTTGAGCAGGATTGAGGGGAATGTAGAATTTAGAATTTAGAATTTAGAATTTAGAATTTAGAATTGGGGCAGGGAGGAAATGGGG
>CAWUOF010000747.1:0-1991 GCA_963923765.1 uncultured bacterium
CATTGCCGATTAAATTTTGAAATAGTTGCACCATTTGGGAATAATCGGCCATAGTTTTAGGTAAATCGCTATGGGTAATTACAGCTTGATTTTTGCCAATAGCTAATTGTAAATTAACACAGGCTTCGGCAAAAATTTCATTAAAATCGATGAGTTCAAAAGGTTTATTTTTTCTACCTACTCGCGAATATTCCAGTAAATCATCTATTAAATTTTGCATTCGCATGGAACCACTGACAATTTTGTTTATAAATTTATTGGCAGAAGCATCGAGATTATCTTGGTAGCGAGTTTCTAATAGTTGTGCGTAACTAGCAATAGTGGCTAATGGTGCTTGTAAGTCGTGAGATGCGACAAATGCAAATTGTTCTAATTCGGCATTAGATCTAGCTAATTCTTCAGCGTAGTGGGTTTGGGCTTTTAAACTATTTTGTAATTGTTCTTGGGCTATTTTTCGTTCGGAAATATCCTCGATCGCGGTAATAAAATAATCTGGATTATCTTCTATATCTCGTACTAGAGAAACGGTAACATTTACCCAGCGTAATAATTGCTTTTTGCAAATTAAGCGTTTTTCTAGGGAAAAATTTGAGATTTTTCCAGTTAATAACTCTTGTATGGGTTCTAAATGTAAATCTAAATCTTCTGGGTAGGTAATATCATTAAAATTCATCTGTAATAATTCTGATTCTGCATAACCAAGAATTTTACATAAACCGGGGTTAACACGGAGAAAATTACCTGATAAGGATATTTTGCTAATTCCCAAAGCAGCTTGCTCGAAAATAGCACGAAAACGTTCTTCACTTTCCCGTAAATCTGATTCTGCTTTTTTGCGATCGCTGATATTCCGAAAAGTTACGGAAATGCCATCAAGTAATTTTACCGCCGCAATTTGTATCCAGCATGGACATAGTTTTTTCGATGATTTTTTAACTAAATTTGCATTTTCCCAGCAAAATTCTGTATCTATTGCTTCTCCGGTTTCTATGACAGAAACAAATAAGTCAAATAATCCATTATTTCCTAATTCTGGTATTTCTTTTAATAAACATTTGTCTATTAAGTTAATCGATCGCTCTTGTAAAATTTTCTCGGCTGCCCAATTTAATAAAATGCATTGTAAATCTACTATTTTTCCCTGATTATTCGGCGGAAAATACTGATATGCCATCGAGGGAACTATTTAAAATACTTTCTAAAAGTGCTTGGGAATCTTGCAGACGTTCATTATTTTCATGTAACTGTTTTTGGAGCTTTTGTAAAGCAATATGACTATTAATTCTGGCAACAACTTCTTCAAGTTGAAATGGTTTATTAATATAATCAGATCCACCTACTTTAAAGGCTTTTATTTTATCCTGTACATCATCTAATACACTTAAAAATATGACGGGAATTTTTCTAGTTATTTCGTTTGTTTTTAGTCTTTGGCAAACTTCATAGCCATCCATTTCTGGCATCATAATATCGAGTAAAATTAAATCTGTCGGCGATGCAAAGGCAGCATTTAAAGCCAATTCATCTGATATGGCTCTTTGGACTTTATAACCTTGTTCAATCAAGATATTAGATAAAACTCGCAAATTACTAGGGCGATCGTCTACTAATAGAATTTTAATCGGTTTACTAGCTTTTTAATTCATAATTATTTACATTTATTATTTCTTGATTTTAAATTAGTTTTTTTGCAGAAATTGTTTAGTAATTATGACTATTATATCTAACCGAAAATCCTCTAATAATTCTTTAATAGTTATTAATAAATCATTATGTTCCTCTGGTATTTCTGCGATTAACTCCGCCAACAGTTCTTCATTAACTTCATTAGCTGCATAATATAGTTTTTCTACCCAGATTTTGGGCATTTTTTCTAAAAATGCTAGAAAAAAACTATCGGTTTTCTCATGGGTGAAAAAACGTTTCTTGACCTTAGATAAATTGCTTAAATTGCTAATTTTTTCATATATATATCTAACTTTTAAATATTG
>CAWUOF010000748.1:0-1980 GCA_963923765.1 uncultured bacterium
CTCGATAAGTTTAATAAAACCGCCCCTATCAACTAATTATTTATCATAGCAATGGTGGTAAACCTATTTTGCGCGGTTCGATAAACTTGCCATTAAAACCCATTGCCCTATCTTCAATACTTCTTGCTTCTGCTAATTCTCTTCGCAATTCTGCGCGGTCCATATCATCAGTTATACCACCGAGAATATAAACTATTAATCTTGTAGCTAAGTCTTTACCTACAACTTGTACACGCTTTTTGTTAGGGTCGTAAAGCACTCCATACCAGAGAGATTTAGGTGATTCCATATTACTAAAACCGCCATCAATATCGTATTCACGGAGTTTAGCAAAAATAGATTCTGGTGATAATTTCTTTTTGAAAATAAGAATTCCCAAGGCATGAATTAAGGCAATTTGACCAACAGGACGAAATAATATATTTCCTTCACCGCCGCCTTTTTCAAAGCTAAAGCGCCGTAATTGAGGAGTTTCTTCCCCTTCTTGTATTCTTTCGTAACTAAATAGGGTAGATAAATTATCAAAAAGGTGAAAAAATTCGCTTATTCCTGTTTCTAATTCTTCCGTTTCTGGGCGCATGGGAATTAAGCCTTTATCTCCTAAAGATTTCCAAGAGGTAAATTTATATTTTAAATAACATTCCGACATTTCTTTTAGGGCTTGTAGAGTAGTTAAAACAGTTGATTTAGTGGCAACTGTAGCGCTGTCCCAATTAACGCGAGGATTACGTCCTTTAACTTCTTTAAATAAGGGATGAGTAACAGCTATTTTTCTAGCAATTATAGAGAAACCGTCATTTTCATCTAGTTGAGTTAGTTGCCCTTTACTGAGGGGTACTGCCATTAAGTTAACATGAACAAAGATCGATCGCACTCGATGACGGGCTTCTTCACGAGTTTCTCCGGGAACAACTGCCGATATGAATTCTATGCCTATTTTTTCTTTAGCTAGGTTTTGTAAATAAGCCGGTTCTATATGGTAATGTTTCCGTAAATCTTCTACAGTAATTACTGTACCTGATGGTTTTTTGTCTTTTTTATAACGCGGGAGTTTACCGGTTTGTAATAATTCCATTAAACCTTGTACTCCCATTAGGCGATGCTGTCCATCTAGGGCAAATATTGTTACATCTGGGGAAACGTTTAATAAGCCTACTTTACCATCTTTGTCTAGGGGGATATAATCGGCAGCAGGTTTTATTGCCCGTTGATTTTCATCCCATTCATTCGCGTTGATATTGTCTACCCAAGATTGGTTAATTACGACTAAAACTGGTGGGAATTTATGGGTTTTTCGCGCGGCTAAATATTGTGCTAGGGCGGCTTGTCGGGACCAATCTAAGGGGCGTTGTTGGATTTCTTCTATGCTTTCGGCATCTATTTCTACGTTATCTCTTTCTGGGTTAAATTTTTGTCGGAAAAGGGGTAAACGAGAAGCAAAACGCACGCGAGTAGCAAACCATTCTAAGGTAACAGATCCGATATAAGATTCTGTTCCTCCCATTTCGGTTTTTTGTACTATTATTTGGTCGTTTCGGGCTAGATATCTGTCTAGTAAGAGGGCGAGGGCTTGTTTTTCTTGGTTTTCTCTTTCCAGAATTTGACTAGCGATATTGGAGGAGGCATCACTGGGACTATTCATGGGTTGTTTCTGCGGATATTTAGGAATGTTTTTAAAAATTATACGTAAATTTTTGTAAATAAATCTAGTGTTTTTAAAAATTTAATAGACAATATATATTATATCAGGTATATTACCCGATTTGCATATCATATATATTTAATTTTGTCAAGAGTATTTTAGGGAAAAATTATAGGATTTTTTATAATTATTTCTTTATTATCTCTTTTTTCTCTGTATTTCTAGTCTATTTTGGCGCTGAAGCGCAACAACGGGTAATAAAAATTCGGGGTTTTCATTATGTAAATATCTGTTTGGTTTCTAGTCTATTTTGGCGCTGAAGCGCAACAACGGGTAAT
>CAWUOF010000749.1:0-1975 GCA_963923765.1 uncultured bacterium
TAATAGGGCTGATTTTATTGAGCTTCCATTGATATTTTCCGCACTATGTAACTCTTTTTCTTCTATTTTTATGGCTTGTTTAATGCCTGACCACACTCTACCTAATGTTAAGTTATCGAAACTGCAAGCTGCTAATAATAAATGCTGTCTAGGGATATCTTTTCCCACAGCTTTAGAATACTTAATACTGCGGGGACGATGAGCAATTATTAGTCCACAAAATAAATTAGAAATAAATAATAAAAAATATTCTTGGTGTAGTAAACTTTCCAAGGCTAATTCAATTTCTACCATTGGCGGTATATTAGCCATAATTTGATGGGAATACTCTTTTGGTAATACCCCTGGTCTCATCCCAGTTATATTATGGGAGGAATTATTTACAAGATTTTCTGTTGCTGTTTCGGTGGGGTAATTTTCATCTATTAATTCCCTATTTTCATGGTGGGATATGTAAATATTATGGGGAACGCCACTTAAACGATAGCGAGAAATTTCTTCTTCCCACCTTGACGCGGGCTTGATCCATAACGTGGCGGAAATTTGTTGTTCAATTAGTAAGTCAATGGCGCCACCTACCATTGACTGGAGGGTAGCCAGACTAACTTGCAGCGTTTGGGGCGGATGTTCCGAACCAAGCGCAAGTTCATATAGAGATACGTCTTGGCTTAATTGTGAATACATATATAAATAATACTAGCAAAAGGACTGTGTGATGATTTTCCCTGATGGTCTATAGTTTAGGACTTATGCAATATTTACATTGAGATTAGCTGTTTGGGAACGGATAATTTGCTAAATATTCAATAAGATTTAAACTAAGAAACCGGGGGTATGGGAAAAATTTTAATTTTGCTTTTGGGCAGAAACCCGGTTTCTAGTCTGCCGTCTAAGCCATTTTTGATAAGCGTTCTATTAAAGCGGCGCGTGCTTGTTCCCGGTCATCAAAGTGTATTTTTTCTGTGCCCAGAATTTGGTAATCTTCGTGACCTTTGCCTGCGATAATTACCCCGTCTCCAGGCTGCGCTTCTAAAATAGCGGTGCGAATTGCTGTAGCGCGATCGCATATTACCAAAGGTTGCACTGCTTCCGGTATTCCTTCTAATATATCTTCGAGAATTTTTTCTGGCACTTCGGTGCGAGGATTATCTGAGGTAATTACTGTCTTATCAGCTAGATCGGCAGCAATTTTTCCCATTTTTGGCCGTTTTGTGCGATCGCGATCGCCTCCACAGCCAAACACACAGATCATTTTTCCTCGGATAAATGGCCTTGATGCTTTTAAAACATTTTCCAAGCTATCGGGAGTGTGGGCATAATCAACTATGACGCTAATATCTTGATTGGCATTAATCTGTACTCGTTCCATCCGGCCCGGTACAATGGGAAATAGGGTTAATTTCTCCACAATTGTAGACAAATCCATGCCTAAATGTAAGGCTGCTCCCACTGCCGATAACATATTAGATAAATTATACTGCCCTACCAAGGGTAAATAAAAATTTGCCGTACCTTTAGGTGTATGTAAAACTCCCCGCACTCCGCTAGATTCATAGGAGAGTTTATCTGTCCACAAATCTGCTTTTGAACTGGTAGTACTATAACTCCATACTTGTTCTGGTTTTAATTCTGCGATTAATTTTTGGCCATAACTATCATCTAGGTTAATTATTGCCCTGCCTGCCAGATATTCTGGACTAAATAACAGTGCTTTTGCTTGAAAATACGCTTCCATAGTTTGATGGAAGTCTAAATGATCTTGGGTCAAGTTGCTAAATACTGCCACTGCAAATTTACAGCCCCTTATTCTTCCTTGGGCTAAGGCGTGGGAACTTACTTCCATGACAGCCATTTTGCATCCCGCCTCTGCCGCCTTTGCTAGTTGTTTTTGCAAGTCTATGGCAAAGGGTGTGGTGTGTACTGCTGTTTCTGTATAACCGGGCCAACGTGCATATAGAGTACCGAATAAAGCTGT
>CAWUOF010000750.1:0-1972 GCA_963923765.1 uncultured bacterium
TCTCCTACCTTCCAGCGATGAAACCCCTAATTTTAAAAAAATATTTATTTTAGAGAATTTCATATACTAAATGATTAATGCATTTCTGGCAAGAGTCTGCCTTACCATAGTTATATTTGATAGTTATTATATTTGCTAAGTACATTTTTACTACATTTTTACGCAAGCCAAGAATTATAATTTCATAATCTCAGCAAAGATAACTTAAAGATAACTTTTTGAAAAAATATAACTAATCTACTTACCTGTTAATTTTGTCTATTAATTTTATCTGCTAATTTGATTATTCTGCTTAAAATAATAATTTTTACAACTCATTTCCACCCTCATTTTCCAGTCAATTCCAGCTTATTAAATTCTAAACTTTAATATAGTTAGTATAAATAACTTGCTGGCAATTTTATTTTTACATAAATCTAGCAATTTATAAATTTTATAAATTATTCTGAGGACAAACTTTTTATAATCCTCTACATTTTATATTTATTTAATATTTGTTTTGTATATTTTGTGACAATAAATTATAATTTATGATAATTTGTTACATAACATTTTCCTAATTAAACCGGACAGTAACAACAGCCTATAAAGTAATTAGTAAGTTGATCGGATGAGATTAAATATTAGCTAATCTTAATAATTGGCACATATGGCGAGTTTTTCCTAATAGGTTACTCTTTTTTGTTGATTATTTTCTGTGGTCGCTTGATTTGCTTTCAATTATTCCAATATTTTTGAGGATGATTTATGTAGGGGCAGCTTAAGAGATTCAATGATAAATCGATAATTTTAACAAAACTACCCCTATCAAACCGACAGATTTTCTGCACAATTATTATGAATTCATCCATGATAATCAAATGTTGTTTTCGTGGGCCGTGCAAAAGCCGTGCAAAAGCCGTGCAAAAGCCGTGCTAAAATTATTATTAGTTTATTAATCCTGGTTGTTTTTTTCAGTATTTTTAATCTCGGTTGATGTGGGGCGATTGAGTTCTGAATTTAAATCTACCATTTCTTGCCAATTTAAATTTAAACGCTGACAAATATCAAAAAAAATACTACGTTCTACAGGTTGTCCGGTAAAAAATTTCCAAATTGATTGACGGCTGCCTAATCCTATTTCTGTAGATAATTTCTCTTGAGTCCATCCTTGGTTTTGAAAAGCTTTTTTGGCTTTTTCAATACCTGCGGGAGAGGCTTGTAGCGATCGCTTAACCATATTTATATCCTATAGGGCTAATCAATCAACAATAATTGCACCCAAAATGACACAATCATGGATAATCTTAATAATTATGCTAGTTAAATTTATTACTAGAATTTATTACTAGCAGCATTAATTATTACCATGTTAACGATGGAAAATATATAGTATTTTTAGCTAGATGAAATTATATTAGATAAAATTTTCCCATCGACAACCCATGAGGAATTTAGGAAAAAATTATCAATTTTCCCTACTGGTTATATGTTGACCAGATTAATTTTGATAACTAAAGTATATTTAGTTGCAATTTTCCTAATTATGGGTTATAAATATCTTCAAGGGTATGCTTTAGTTGTTGAATGTTGGTATAAGCTAATAATCTTATATAATTAGGTAATTTGTATGTGATATAAACACCAATAATTAGTGATGATTGTCTGGTATTTGATTGATTTAAAACCTATAAATTAGTGATACTTAATTAGAATTAAGGTGATATAAGCAAATATGCTCATGTGATTAAAATCACAATCAATACAATAAATACAATGGCCATCAATCAAAATACATAAATAATATGTGTGGACAAGGATTTTTGTAGTTATGGATGTGGTGTCGGTTTTATCTTGGGTTATATATAGAGAAGCGACCAAACGGAAAAAGATAATCTGATTTAGAGGCGGACCAGTTTACAGGGCTATTTCATAAAAAAGACTTCTTGCGAAACTAAAAAAATAATCATTTCTTGTTAAGAAAACATCAATC
>CAWUOF010000751.1:0-1962 GCA_963923765.1 uncultured bacterium
GATTAGAAATTCCTAATGGTAATAAACTTTCTATATATTCATCCCAAGTATTAGCGATCGCTTTATCTGGCCACCATTCTTTCATGGCATCATCATAAACTAGCATTCCTAATGTATCTTTACCGTCTTGTTTTGACCAATATCTGACTACTTTAAATTTAGTAATTTTATCATCTACTATATGTTCAAATGCTAATTCTATTCTGGCTTTTTCCGTTGGTGGCGTGTTGCTATTAACGCATTGGATCAGAAATTCACTATAGCCTAAATTACCGCGTTTGGAACATTGGGAACGACTGCCATATAATACTAAACGAATAGCATCCATTAGGGTAGTTTTTCCGCCACCATTCATGCCACCAAATAGGATAATAGGGCGTTTTGCATCATCAATTTCTGGGTTAAGATTGATAGTTTGTTTACCCAAATAAGGGCCGAAATTTTCGAGGACAAGTTCAAGAAAAATCATTGTGGATATAAGATTTCAAAATTTTAAAAAACCCGTTGTTGCGCTTTAGCGCCAAAATGGACTATGCCTAAAAATTATAGATATTTGCATAGTTAAAATGTAGTTAAAATCTTGGTTTTTTGCAAACGATCGCCTGATAATAGAGATGGTAGAAATCAGGCGATCGCTTGTAATCATTTACCAAATTTACCAAATTTTATACTTTCCCAAGATAATTGCTCACTTTCATTGTTATCCTCATTAGCAATATCATTTTCTTCCTCCTCTTCTTTCCCATCTAATGCATTTTTAACTTTTACTACATTTTCCGCGATATTTTCCTCTACATTTTGTAGTGCTTTTTTCACATCATATTGATAATAAGCATTATCAATAGCCTCTTCTTTGTCACGGGAACTAATATCGAAACATTTATCTAAATGGGTGTATATTCCTGTACGACGTGGTTTAGAATAATGCTGACGTTCGATATCTAAAAGTCTGGCCATTAATTCTAAGTGCATTTCATCTTCTTCACAGATTTCTTTTAAGGCTTCCCATTCATCACTCCCTAATAATTTTCTTTCTGCCCCTGGGCGTAAATCTTCAAAAACTTCTCCTGTTACTTCTTCGTAAATACGTGGCAAGCTATCATCAAATTCATGTTTTTCTTCTAGCCATATTCGGCGTATTTCGCTTAATTCTTCATGGGTAATTAGGGTAATATCGCGCATTTCTGGAGGGGCTGTTTTACGAATTTGGGTTTGTGCTTCTAATACTCGTTTTAACCAATGTTCTCGCCAGTTTTTTGTATAGGGACCAGGAATATTATTTACTACGGTTTCACCGTTAAGATTTTTTTCAAAAAGTTCTACTCTGCCATATATACGGCGAAAATCTCTTTTTTCGCGATCGTTTTCAACATCTAATTCTAACCGTAAATCTACTAACGGTTGTAACCATTCTTTTTCCTCGTCATTTTGAATCATTGCTGTTAATGATTTATCGCTTTCAACTAGGGTACATACCCAACATCCAAAACGAGAACTACCACAGCTAGGAGTAGAAGTATCAACAACTAAAGGGCATTCATTATCTGCTGTTGCACCTCGATACATAGCTAATAAATCTTTATTATCACCACCCCAAGGATTAGGCCATTGCATTAAATAAAGCCAAACTTCATCAGTTCGCCAGGTTTCTATAGGAGTGTAAATAAGAGAATTAGGAAGACTAGGATGAGGACTAAGACGATCGCGTACTCTACCTACTTCACGTTTAGTCATTATTGAAGCACGATTAGCACTTTCTGTTTTACGAGTACCTAAAACAACTATTGTTTCACCACTTGCTCTTATAACATTACGAATAAATCTATTAGATGGATCAATTTTTAAGCGAGGAGTACACCAACGAAATGTATGCCGGGGTGCTGGATATCCCTTACCAATCAAACCCACCCAATATGTTTGTGCAATTTCTGGCTTTAATAAATGAGTTTTGAAAGGCATTGA
>CAWUOF010000752.1:0-1962 GCA_963923765.1 uncultured bacterium
CTAGCAAGCCCATATCTAAACTAAAGACTTGCTTATTGATTAACATATCTGGTACATCTAAGTTAACAATTCGTAAAGCTAAACCTTCTGCGATCGCTGTTTTTCCTACTCCGGCTTCTCCTACTAAAACGGGATTGTTTTTATTACGTCTCCCTAAAATTTGGATAACGCGCTCAATTTCTGGATTCCTACCAACAACTGGTTCTAACTGCCCGATCGCTGCTAATTTAGTTAAATTGGTAGCAAATTTATTTAAATTTACCGTCTGATTTTCGGAATGCGGTAAACCTGGATTTTTAGGAGTATTTGTAATAGAAAATGTCGCTATTTCTCCTAGAATTTGTAATAATTTTTCTCTAGTTTTTATTAGATTTAATCCTAATTTTTCTAATACCTGCACAGCTACAGATTCGCGATCGCTAATTAATGCTAAAAGTATATGCTCAGGGCCTACATAATTATTTTCTAGGTAATTTGCCTCCTGGATAGATTGCTCTAAAATTCGCTTGACTTTAGGCCCTAAAGGAATTTCTGCTGATACAAATTCACAGCCGCGACCGATAATTTTTTCTACTTCCCGGCGAGTATCTTTGAGATTAATTTGCATCTCCCGTAATATTTGTACAGCAATACCTGTTCCCTGTGCTAATAATCCTAATAGTAAAAATTCGCTTCCTACCAGGTTATGTCCCATCCGGCGAGTTTCTTCTTGGGATAGTTTGATCGCTTGCTTTGCTTTATCTGTAAAATTTTCCAACATTAGGATTTTCCTTAACCGAGGTGTGTCGGGTGTACTAATCACCCATATATAAAGTTTAAGATTTTATTAACTTTTTTGAGCAGTGTATCTTTACTGAGATATACAAATCTCAGAAATTTTTTATGGACTTTTGGGTTAAGAGATTATCCGTTTAAATCACATATTTTCGGATAGATAAAATATGGAAAAATTGTTTATAGGTAAGCATTCTATGGAGTGGAATATCTAATTTTAA
Source organism: uncultured bacterium (assembly GCA_963923765.1). GTDB lineage: Bacteria > Cyanobacteriota > Cyanobacteriia > Cyanobacteriales > CAWUOF01 > CAWUOF01. The sequence goes on from CAWUOF010000752.1 coordinate 996, forward strand.
TAAGCAAATTAATTAAATAATTTTTGATTAAAGTTATGAAAAATCAGAATTTTTAGTTATAAACACTCAAATAAAACCTAAAATTTTTCCTTGCGATCGCCATTAGCAAAAAATTTCTGTCCACGCTAAACTAAATTTCAATATTTTTAAATACCAAAAATCTATGTTTTCCCAGCCCTTTACTACAGCCCTTGCCCCAGGTATTCTGCGCCGAGTACACCATATTGCTTTAAATGTTAAAGATATGAATGCGTCTCGCCATTTCTACGGAAATATCCTGGGATTACATGAATTAGCAGGGGATGAAATACCTTTAACTTTAAAAGAGTTAGTAAATGCGGGAAAAGTTGCTAATTTTATTACTCCTGATGGTACAATTATTGATTTATTTTGGGAACCAAATCTCACACCCCCAGATGCAGATCCCCATCGTCAATTTACCCGCGCTAATCATTTAGCTTTTGATATTGCCCCGGAATTATTCGATCGAGCAGTAGAAGTATTATCTTATCATCAAATAATCATAGATCATGGCCCTGTTACTCGCCCTACTGGACGCGGTATTTATTTCTATGACCCGGATGGTTTTTTATTAGAAATTCGCTGCAATCCCCTTTAAATTGCTAACTCTAAAATTTAATATTTTTTATCCGCAAAATATCTAACATTTCCTATTTCTAAATCCTATTTATAAATAACGGTTGTTGCGATGCAAGCGCCTAGACTATAAATAAAACTTGACAGATATTTTCATTGCATATTTAAAATACTATTGGTTGGCATATTTAATGTGCTAAATGCACCCAAAACAGTTAATTTAGAATGTAGAATTTAGAATTTAGAATGTAGAATTTAGAATTTAGAATGTAGAATTGGGTATTGAAAATAATTTAAAAAATATTAATTATTAATAAACTTGTAGGGGCGGGTTCTGCGATAAATTCTGATACTAAACGATAATATAAAT
>CAWUOF010000753.1:0-1959 GCA_963923765.1 uncultured bacterium
CCCCTATACAGTGCGCTATGCCAGCAATTTAGATGATGGACCTTGGCACGGAATACCATTAGGGGGTTTTGGTGCAGGGTGTATCGGTCGATCGCCGCGTGGTGACTTTAATTTATGGCATATTGACGGTGGCGAACATATTTTTCGGACCTTACCTGCTTGTCAATTTGTAGTCTTTGAAAATGCGGCTGGAAAAAGACAAACTTTTGCCATGTCTACCGAACCTCCTGAAGATAATAGTTTATCTTCTTGGCAATGGTATCCAGCATCAACCGAAACTAAAAACACTGGCACTTATCACGCCCTATATCCCCGCAGTTGGTTTAAATACGAAAATGTATTTCAAGCCGAAATAACTTGTGAACAGTTTTCACCAATTTGGGCGCATAACTATCAAGAAAGTAGCTATCCAGTCGCAATTTTTGAATGGACTGTGCATAATCCCACAGATTCACCCATTACCCTTAGTATTATGCTAACTTGGCAAAATACAGTAGGTTGGTTTACCAATGCCATTAAATCACCACAGGTAAAAGTAAGAGATGATGGCAGTCCGGTTTATGAATATAAACCACGCTGGGGAGAAAGTGCAGGTAACTTAAATAGATGGGTTGAGGATTTTCATCGCACAGGCTGTTTATTGAGTAGTTTTAATGTCGGAGAAGAAGCTAAAGAAGGAGATGGTCAATGGGCGATCGCCACTGTTACTAATCCTAGCGTAGAAGTTTTTTATCACACTCGTTGGAACCCCGCAGGTACAGGCAAAGAACTATGGGATTACTTTTCTTTAGATGGTTCTTTTCGTGATTGTACCGATGAAGAACCGATTACTATTGAACAACAAGTAGGCGCAGCGATCGCCGTTCGTTTCACCATTAGACCAGATCGAACTCGCAAAATACCCTTTATCCTAGCCTGGGATTTTCCTGTCACCGAATTTGCTCCTGGAGTTAATTATTATCGCCGTTACACAGACTTTTTTGGTCGCAATGGCAAAAATGCTTGGTCAATAGTTCGCACCGCCTTAAAACACCAAGAAACCTGGCGAGAACGCATCGAAGAATGGCAAGAACCAATTCTAAATCGTGAAGATTTACCAGCATGGTTCAAAATGGCTTTATTTAACGAACTTTACGATCTTTCTAGCGGTGCATCATTATGGACGGCAGCAACAGAAGATGATCCAAAAGGACAGTTTGCTGTGGCTGAATGTATGGATTATCGTTGGTATGAAAGTTTAGATGTACGTCTTTATGGTTCCTTTGCCCTAGCGTTATTATGGCCGGAATTAGAAAAAGCAGTTATGTTAGCTTTTGCCCGGGCAATTCCTACCGCCGATGCTACTCCACGAATTATTGGTTATAATAACGCCCAAACTATTCGTAAACTTGCCGGTGCAACTCCCCATGATTTAGGCGCACCTAATGAGCATCCCTGGGAAAAAACTAATTACACTAGCTATCAAGATTGTAATTTGTGGAAAGATTTGCCCTGTGATTTTGTGTTACAGGTTTATCGAGATTTTTTGTTAACTGGTAGTAAAGATTATTTGTTTTTGTGGGAATGTTGGGAAGCTGTTGTACAAGCCCTTGATTATCTGAAAACTTTTGATAAAGATGGAGATGGTATTCCCGAAAATGGTGGGGCACCAGATCAGACTTTTGATGATTGGAAATTACAGGGAGTTAGTGCCTATTGTGGCGGCTTATGGTTAGCTGCGTTACAAGCAGCAATTGCCATTGCAGAAAATTTGAAGGAACATCAAGGAGAGTGGGAAATTTGGTTAGGGGGAAATGTGGAAAATATCCCCAATTTTACCGAGGCGATCGCTACATATCAAAGTTGGTTTAAACAATCTTTGCCTGTTTATCAAGAAAAACTTTGGAATGGTAAATATTATCGCCTAGATAGCGAAAGTGGCTCTGAAGTTGTCATGGCAGATCAATTGTGTGGGCAATT
>CAWUOF010000754.1:0-1957 GCA_963923765.1 uncultured bacterium
ACACAGGATTTAATATGTCATTAGATTGGCTAACTCCCAGCCATATAATTATGCTGGGGCTATTACTGCTGTTTGCGATCGCCCATAGTGGTTTGGCAGCATTACGTCCTTGGGGCGAAACTAAAATAGGTCCTCGACTGTACCGAGTTTTATTTGCTTTGGTAAGTCTTCCCCTGGCTGTCACACTAATTATTTACTTTTTTAACCATCGTTATGATGGTTTACAGCTATGGCAAGTTCAGGGTATTCCGGCTGTAAAATCTATAGTTTGGGTATTTTCAGCAATTTCTTTTGTGTTTCTGTACCCAGCTACTTTTAATCTTTTAGAAATTGCTGCTATCCAAAAACCAGAAGTACATTTATATGAAACTGGCATAATTCGTATTAGTCGTCATCCCCAAATGGTAGGTCAGGTAATTTGGTGTATTGCCCATACCCTTTGGATTGGTACGAGTTTTACTGTGATTACTTCTTTAGGGTTAATTTTGCATCATATATTTGGCGTTTGGCATGGGGATCGACGCTTAGGCAAACGTTATGGCCAAGCTTTCCAGGAAGTTAAAGCCCGGACTTCCATAGTACCTTTTTTAGCTATTTTGCAAGGAAGGCAAACTTTGGCATTAAATGAATTTTGGCGTCCTGCTTATTTAGGTGTTACCGTTTTTGTAGCAGCTTTATGGTGGGCACATCCCCTGTTAATCCAGGCTACGGCCAAGGTTAACTGGTGAATTTTTCGTTCCACTAATTCTATGGGGAAATACTGATTATTCCTCGATCGGCTATAGTTTTTTAGGTATGTAATTATACAGAAATTTGACGGGAGCTTAATCGCCCCGTCTCTTTAAATTGGGGTAAAAAGTGACACTTTGGGGAAGCCTCTCGGAACCTTTGTACTTGATGCAAGCAACGCGGAGAATAGACCTATATCTTAATTGATGTAAATCTGTTAGGGTAAATTGACTTGTAAAAACAAGAATTTGGGTGACTTCAGCCCGCAGAGTGTCAAATATTAACCTGTGACGCCGATTCACTTTTTATTTACCCGATCTCCCTGCTGTTTAATAAAAAAAATCAAAATAGATGCTTAAAAATTAAAATTAAAGACTATTTTGATCCCAATTCGATGTAGCATTGATCCCAAGTAGATATTAAAAGCGCTTAAATAGAGAGGGACAATGGTGTTGTCTATTAGCGATCGAACTTTTACAAGAGACGTTTTAGAAGCCCCGACTCCGGTGTTAGTCCATTTTTGGGCTCCTTGGTGTGGGCTGTGTCGAATGATGAACCCCCTATTAACGCGATTTCAAGCTGATTGTGGTGAAAAATTAAAAATCGTCGGAATTAATGCTGATGAAAGTTTAAAACTGGCCAATAAATATCAACTCGTAACTCTACCAACGCTACTGTTATTTAATGGTGGCGAAGTAGTTTATCGTCTTGATGGTTTTCAGGGACGGGATGAATTACGAAAAGCTCTCGAAGCAATTGCATCAGAGTATTTAGTGGCCAATTCTAAACATTTAGCCGTTTCTAAATAACTTATTAGCAAATTATTAAGCATTTAATTTGCAATCGATCGCCGATAATAATATATATAAGATACAGGCGATAAAACTCATTAACTTTTTTGTTTATCTTAGAGTTAAGCAAATTAAATGCTTTTGCCATTAATTAATATAATCAAAAACCCACTGATATATTATTAATTCAGTGGTTTTTTTAATGGTAATAATAATTTTATATTGATTTTTCTGTCAAAAATCCTAATATCAAAAAACCCTATAATATTCTGCCAAAGAAGTCCCCAATCTTGCTAAGAAATAAAGGATTTAGCAGTTTCCCCCATCCGGGTCACACCAGGTCAAAGAAAAAGATAGTTATAGTCATTTCAAATAAGAGTGAAACATACTCCTGTCTCTTATACACATCTGACGCTGCCGACGATACTCCTTGTGTA
>CAWUOF010000755.1:0-1953 GCA_963923765.1 uncultured bacterium
GTATCGTCGGCAGCGTCAGATGTGTATAAGAGACAGGATGTAGGAGTAGTTGCTTCTTGAGAAATTTCCGGCATTTCATCAATTACAATTTGATCTACAATAACATCGTTTTTGCGAGAGCGGCTAAATTTATATGCTGCCGCAGCGCCTACTCCTGCTACTGTGGCAATACCAGCAGCAAATATTCCCATTTTCAGCATCTTATTTTGGTGGGAAATAATAGTAGAGGAACCGCCAGAAGTTAAAGTAGCAGCATCTTTAGATTTGCTAAAAGGACAAGCTGAAGCCGAGACATTTAGGGAAACTAATAAAATTCCACTGGTTAAAACAGTGGATAAGATGGGTGTGAGAGCTTGATTGACTTTCATGGTGGTGATGATAGCAAAATTAATTTTATTTGGGGTAAGTATCGGTTTAGGAAAAAATACACCGATAGTAAATAATGAGATAATTTTAAAGCATATTTTATGGAATTTGGCAAGGGGTTTTTAGATATTGTTTGCTAAATTTTGCATAAATGTAAGATATGCTACCACTGGAAAATGATCTGAAGGCCAAATTCCTTGCCATTGGTTATTTTCTATTTTTACCTCGTCTAATTGTAAGCGACTGTCATAATAAATTGTGTCAACGGCATCAAAAGCTGTACCAGAAAAATTATGGAAAGTATTTTGATGATTTAATTGTACTTTGGCAAGCGCATCAATAATTTTTACGTTATTAATGGTAAAATTATTAAAAATTTGTCTAGGAATTTCTTGGGGATTAGCATTAAAATCACCTGTAAGTAATACAAAGGATTTTTCTATATTGATAATATTAGTAATATAATCACAGATTAATTTAGCGCTTAATTCCCGCGATCGAGCGCTTTTATAATCTAAATGGGTATTAAAAACCGTGATATTGCCTAGCGCAGTTGCTAATACTGCCCAAGTAACCATGCGGGGCAAAGGATTGCCCCAACTAGAAGTAATACTACCAGGAATTGTGGGTGTTTCACTAAGATAAAAATCCCCTGTAGATAAACATTTAAACTGATTATATCGGTAAAAAATAGCACAGTATTCATCTGTACCTGTACCAGTTCGATCGCCGCCTATACTTTGATATTCTGGTAATAATTGTAGTAAATCAAATAACTGATGAGGTTTACATTCTTGTGTGCCAATAATATCAGGTTTATAGGCTGATATTAATGCGGCTACAGCTTGGTGTCTATCTTGCCAAGTATAATTTGCTGTAGGTTTATCATACAGTATATTAAAACTCATTACTTTTATTTGCATTAGTTTTTGTCATTTAATAAAGGCAAATAAGTATTAGCTAAGATAGCAGCTTGAGTGCGATCGCGCAAATTTAACCGATTTAAAATATTAGTAACATGATTTTTGACAGTTCCCTCGGAAATATATAAAGCCTTGGCAATTTCCTTATTACTTGCACCTCCAGCAATTAAGCGTAAAACTTCTTTTTCTCGCGGTGTTAACTCCGCCCAATTTGACGGTAAACTAGGAGAAGGTATCGGTGTAGTAACTTTTGCCATAATTTTTTCAACTAAACCTGGTGCTAATTGAGTATAACCTTTTTTCACAGTGCGAATAGCATTAGCTAATTCTTCCGAAGGAGTATCTTTAAGTAAATATCCCATTGCACCAAATTTTAAAGCTTGGGAAACATACTCATCATCATCAAAGGTAGTTAAAACTAAAACCTTTACTTCAGTAAAACGTTGACAAATTTCTTTTGTTGCTGCCACTCCATCCATAACAGGCATCCGAATATCCATTAACACCACATCTGGATGTAAAGTTTCTACAAGCTGAATAGCTATTTTACCATTTTCTGCTTCTCCAATTATTTCTATATCTGATTCTAATTCCAGTAGGGCTTTTAATCCTTGACGAATGAGACTTTGATCATCTACTGTCTCTTATACACATCTCCGAGCCC
>CAWUOF010000756.1:0-1950 GCA_963923765.1 uncultured bacterium
GAATAGACCTCTTGCGAAAATCTTTGAAAATCCTTGAAACTCCTATTAATTCGTATGTGTATTCATGCATACACCTACTTTCACAAGAGGTCTAATGTAGAATTTAGAATGTAGAATTTAGAATGTAGAATTTAGAATTGGGTTTATGGATTAATTTAGAAAATATTAATAACCTGGGTGGGGCGGGTTATTGAATAAATTCTGATATTAGACAATAAGATAAATAAACTTCTTATATCCAAAATCCCCAATTAAGGCTGTAATTCCTTTAGTTTTTTCTGGGCAAATCCCCGTAATTCCTGGGCTTCTTTAGTGGCATTTGTACCTGGTTGTACTTTATCCAACTCATTAATAATGAGTTGTAAGGCACTACTAAGTCTACCAATATTAGGATCTTTACTACCAGCCAAAATTTGCCACTCAGCAATTCTATCTTTAGCACGTTTTAGGGCTTCTACAGAATCTTTTTCAGCTTCCTTTCTTACTTTAGTAATACCTAAATTTTTGGTATATTCAGCGATTTTTTTTTGTGCATCTAAATAACCAGCATCTTGATTAGATACCTGCCGCAGTTGTTGTATAGATTGTTCCCATAAATTAGCTATTTGTTCCCATTCCATAACGCTATGGGGTGGATTTTGTGTCTGCTGGGCTGCTGCCATTGCATATTGTTTTGCTACTTCTATAAAAGTACCTGTGCGTTGATTTCCGCTATCATAACCGAGTTCTCCTTTAAAATCTCTTTGGGCAACTTGAATTTTATTTTTAGACATTTTGCCAGCTAAAGTTGCTGGTGGTATTTCATTGAGTTTATCTATAGCTGTTTGCCAATTAGCGATCGCCTGTTGTTTTTCTTGATTGTTTTGGCTTAATTTATACTGCTCTTTTCCACTATTTAAAAGGTTTTCGGCTTCTGTTAATTGAGTGAAAGCGTTTTTTTCTTGAAAAACTTTTGCTTCCATCCGCGCTATATTTTTTCGGGCACCTTGAAACTCATCGAAAGTAAATCGCCAAGTACACCCAAATAAACCACAATATGCTTGGGGATAATAATCTAAAAACCAGACTGGCAAAGCATCCAGATGTTTTTGGGATTCTTTAACTTTTATTTCACCTAAGTTAATATCAGCTATGCTAGTAGCTTGATTCACTAATTGATCTGCTTGTTCCACTAGACCGATCGCTTGTCTATAGTGATAATCCATACTGATAAAACTTGGCAGTAATAAAAACGGTGCGACATTTGCCACTGGTCTGCGAATCATCGGAAACGGCAAATTTAATACTGCAATTACTCCCGTTAAGCCTGCTACCATTCCCGTAGTAAAAATTATTTTATTAAAAATTTTACTTTGTGGACGATTAACATTAGCAGCTTCTTTTAGGGATTTTTGGTTAAACTGGGGAAATATATCTATAATTTTATCTTCCAATTCAACTTGAGAAGCGGGGTTGCCTTGCTCTTGGCGTAATCTTTCTAGCCGTTTCATCACAATTTCTTTCTGGATTTTCCCGGCTCCACCATTAGCGGCAGCACATTTCTGAACTTCTGCTTTTAAGATTTCAAAAGCACGATCGTTAAGGCGTTGCATAACCTATCCCTTTGTACTTGTTTGTAATTTTAGCAGGTGTTACCTTATCTTATCAATTTCTTTAAAATTTTATAATTTTTATGGGTTAATTTTATTAAAATTTTTCTGGCTGTAAATAATTAATTATTGGGGGTATCACTGGATAAAATACAAATTTTCAGATTAAAAAAAGCGATCGCTTTTCTCTAGCCAACACATTTATACAATAATATTGCAATATTAAGTTAATATAAAATATAGCTTATAGCTAGAGTGTTAAACACGGGTGCATTTCTCTGATTGTAAAAAAACGTTGTTGCGCTTTAGCGCCCTTTTTAGACTATGCGTAAAAAATATAGATATTTGTATAGTCAAAATA
>CAWUOF010000757.1:0-1948 GCA_963923765.1 uncultured bacterium
CAACATATTGATAAAATCCAAGAAATTTTATCTAGGTAATTATGCTATTATCTATATTTACTAAAAATTTTAGTAAAAAAGTTAGAGTTAAGGGTATAATAGATAGGGGCTAAAATTAATTACTAAAGTTCGCCTAATTTAAAACAATATTTTTGATCTAACAAAATTACTGTGAAAACTTTAATTATCACTGCCGCCGATGCTAAATATTTTGAACTGGTACAAGGTACTATCCTATCTATCAGAGAAAACCCCCAGGGGAAAAATATTAATATAGGTTTTTTTGATTTAGGATGTACCCCACAACAATTAAGTTGGTTACAACAACAAGTAGATATTATTAAACAACCTGCATGGGAATTTGATTTTCCTGCTAAAGATAATGTACCTGAACATTTAAAAGCTTTATTAGCACGTCCTTTTTTACGGCAATATTTCCCTAATTTTGATATTTATTTATGGATAGATGCGGATGCTTGGTTACAAGACTGGCAAGCAATTGATTTGTTTATTAAAGGTGCAGCAAAAAGAGGTTTAGCAATTGTACCGGAAATTAATCGCAGTAGTCAGTTACAATATGGCGAATTACCTCAATATTGGCAAGATGCTTATTACCAATATCAAATTATTTCCAATGCAGAAATAGCTGAAAAATTATGTAATTATCCCATGTTAAATGCGGGAGTGTTTGCGTTACATAAAGATGCTCCTCACTGGGAAATTTGGGCAGAATGTTTAGATAATGCTCTGCAACGTACTTGTTCTATGTTAACAGATCAATTTGCTTTAAATTTGGCGGTTTATAATTATGATTTATTTGATTATACAGAAATGCTGCCGGCTTGGTGTAATTGGACTTGTCACTATGGTTTACCTGCTTGGGATAAAGATAAATCTTGTTTAGTAGAAACCTATTTACCCCATACAAAAATAGGAATTATACATCTAACTAAAGAAAAATTCGATCGCGTGGAAGTAATTACTACTGATATGGACATAGTAGAGGTAAGTTTACGTTATGATAATAATCAAAATAACGCTAGTTTACCAATAGGTGATTATGTTTCTCCTGGTTTAGAAATTATCCAGCCCGATCGCTATTTTCCTAATATGATTATTGGGGATACTAATACTTGCCCTTGGCCACATTTACGCCGAGATATTCCCCATAATTGGTATGTAGATAAACGTTATCCTATTGTTGGTTTTCTCAGTCGCGATGAAGCCCATATTCTGTATAATACTGCTTTAAAATTTAAAGGCAAAAAAGCTTTAGAAATAGGGTGTTGGTTAGGTTGGTCTGCTTGCCATTTAGCCTTGGCAGGAGTAGAATTAGATATAATTGATCCAATTTTATATCAACCAGAATTTTATGAAAGTGTGAGTAATTCATTAACTGCGGCTGGGGTGATTAATTCGGTTAAATTAATTCCTGGTTATAGTCCGGAAAAAGTAGAAGAATTAGCGGCTGAATATGGGAAAAAATGGTCGTTAATTTTTATTGATGGTAATCACGAAGAAGATGGACCATTACAAGATGCGATCGCCTGTGAAAAATATGCCGAATCAGATGCTATTATTTTATTTCACGATTTAGCTGCCCCAGATGTGGGTCGAGGTTTAGATTATTTTAAACAAAAAGGTTGGCATACCATGATATATCAAACCATGCAAATCATGGGAGTAGCATGGCGAGGAAATGTGCAACCAGTTATCCATCAGCCCGATCGTAATATTTCTTGGCATTTACCAGCACATTTACAAGGTTATGTAATTAGTGGCATAACATCTATTACATCCAACTCTCTTATAGAACAAATAGAAGTTTATATAGATGAGATTAATAATAATTTAATAACTAATATTATTACTGAAGATAATATTAATAAACAAGAATTAGCTAATTTACAGCGATCGGCTCAAAAATTATATCAACAAGGCAATATAG
>CAWUOF010000758.1:0-1948 GCA_963923765.1 uncultured bacterium
TGTCCAGTTCTTCTAACTGTTTTTCTAGTTTCTTTTCGTCTTCTTCTGGTAAAATAAGCTTTATTGCTAATTTTCTGATAATTTTATTTCGTACCATTTCCTTAGCTAAAAAAGCTGCGCCATATCCTCCTACACCTAGTAAGGTTTCTAGGTGATATTGGTTGTTAATAGATTTATTTTGAAATCGTTGCCAATAGCGGCGATCAATTTTCATATACTATTCTCCTTCTACCCGAATAGCAATTAGTGTAATATTATCACTACCGCCATTTTTTAAAGCAGCTTCTATACAAAATTTAGTTAAATTTTCCGGATTTTCTCCATATTTCTCCACTAAACTTTGCAATTCTTTATTATTGATTTCTCCTTGCATTCCATCGCTGGACAGTAGTAATATATCTCCTGGGTATAATTCCCGAATTACAGGTATTTCCGGGTTGTCCCATTTTGGATCTATTGATAAGTTCGCATTTTTGCCACCACCTAAACAGGAATGAATTATCGATCGCATAGGATGAGTAGCTATATCCGCTTCAGTAATACGCCCTAATTCTAATAATACCTGCACTACGGAATGGTCAGATGTTACATATAAACATTGATTTTCTCGAAAATGATATAACCGACAATCACCAGCATATAAATGTATTAATTCTGTTGGGGTAATAATAGCAGTTACTATAGTAGTTCCCATTCCCATTAATCGAAAATTATCGTTAACTTTTTCTTTAATTGCGTTATCAGCCTGGTAATATTTTTCTAATAACTTTTCATAGCGTTTTTTGGCGGTATTTGGTAGAGGTTCCTGTAATAATTCCCGAAAAGTCTCAATAGCAATTTGTGATGCTACTTCTCCCCCGCTTCTTCCTCCCATACCATCTGCTACTATTGCTAAAACTGCTTGGTTATCCCAGATTTCTAATAAATAATTATCTTCATTATTTTTTCTAACTTTACCTATATTTGTTTGGGTATCGAATTTTAATGGAATTTTTTTCGATAAATTATGTTTTTGGGATTGGTTGAAATTATGATTATTTAAATAATTGTCCATAATTACCTTTTATATTGCAATGAAAACAGAATAAATAATTATATATTTGCCAAAATGAAACATAGATAATAGGCAACAAAAATAGAAAAAAATAGAGAAGGCAGTAGAATAGATTTTATTATTTTTTTACAATTGTAAATTATATAACATATTTTGGATATAAATACAGCATAATTTTAATAATAAATTTATAAAGAATAGAGATAATTTTATGGTAGAACAAGAGGCGATCGCCCTAGCTATACAGCCTGGTAGGGTGCGTCACTTTATTACTCAAATAACTAAGTTAACTATCTGACGTACCCTACAAGTCTTAACTCTTGACAAAATTATTGATGCCATGATTTGTTTATATAAATGCTTGAATAAAAATCAATATAAATACAGGCGATCGCCCTCCTCCCTACAAAAAATCCCCTTTGCGTAACTTGGTGTTAACCAAAAATTTTGAAACTAACAAAAAAACGGCGCAATTTTTTTCTTACTCTTGACAAAACTATTTTACTTATGATATAGCTAATTTTGATGAGGAAGAACTATCTACAAACTTGACTAAAACATCAACAAAAAAGGCGATCGCCCTAGACATACAGCCTGGTAGGGTGCGTCAGACCAAAATTTATGACTCAGATAACTAAGTTAACTATCTGACGCACCCTACAAGTCTTAACTCTTGATTGACTAAAACATCAATACAAAAAAGCGATCGCCCTAGCCATAGAGATAACTAAAGGGCGATCGCTTCTTAATTAAACAGATATTTTAGTTACAAATTAGGCAAATTATTCGGATCGATACCCTGAGATATCAAATAAGAAATCAGCCTTTCTTTTTCCTGCCTTTCTTGTTCAGCGCGTTGGCGTTCCTGTTCAGCGCGTTGGCTTTCTTGTTCAG
>CAWUOF010000759.1:0-1946 GCA_963923765.1 uncultured bacterium
CCCTCCAAAGCTTCCACAATGGCGCGAGTATTAGCCACCATCATTTTTATATAGGAATCTCCATCACTACCAGGCGCACCAATGGAATCAGAATATAGAGATTTTGGTGCTAATTTTACTCCAGATTCTTCTGCTACAGTTTTAATTAAAGCAGGATTAATAGTAGTTTCAGCAAAAATAGCTGGAACCCCAGAATTTTTAACAGCTTCCACTAATTTTTTCACAGTTTGGGCACTAGGTTGCTCTTCGGTACTAATGCCGATAAGTGTACCAACAATACCTATATTATAAGCATGGGCATAATATTGAAAAGCATCGTGGGTGGTAATTAATTTGCGTTTATTTGCTGGAATAGTTTTAATTTCAGTTTTGATCCATTGATCTAATTGTTGTAATTCCTTAGTAAGACGGGATGAATTTTGGGTAAATTTTTCTTTTTCGTCTGGGGATAATTCTATTAATGCATCACGAATTGCATTTACCATTAAAATTACATTTTGTACATTTCCCCATACGTGGGGATCTGGTACTATTTCACCTTTACCTTTATCTAGTTGTAAAGGTTTTGCTACTTCTCCCACAGGTATTTTACGCCCTTGCATTCCCGCCGCATTCATAAGTTTAATTAAACCTGGTTCTAAGTTGTAACCATTATATAAAATTAAATCGGCTTTTTCTAATGATTGAGAGTCAGCAGGAATTGGTTCGTAAATGTGGGGATCTGTTCCGGGTTTTAGGATTCCTTTTAATTCTATTTTATCCCCACCTATACTTTCGGTTAAGTCAGCAATGATTGTGCTAGTAGCTATTACTTTTGGTTTACCATTTAATCGATCGCTACTTGGTTTATTGCTCTTTTGTGGACATCCAGTTAAACATAAGGCCAATAATATAGCCGCTCCTACCCTCGCTAATATGCGATCGCTCACTTTCATAATTTACATTTCTTTTCATATTTTTTTCATTTTTACTGTACTATATTTTCATAATCCTTTCATTTTTACTTTTTTACCACCATGTAGGCCATTACTATGAAAATCCTTAATTTTACAGCCCAACCGGACAGGGACAATCAAAACCATGAAATGCAACCCCTTCAGCTTGTCCCAAATAAAACTATTATCGCTAGTCATCTAAGTGTAAATTACCGGACCCTAGAGGCATTGCGAGATGTAACCTGTGTAATAAAACCGGGACGGCTAACGGGAATAATAGGACCTAATGGCGCAGGTAAAAGTACCTTAATGAAGGCAATGTTAGGTTTAGTTCCTATTACTAGCGGCAGCGTCAGGTACGATGGCCAACCTCTTACTAATCAATTAGATAAAGTTGCATATATACCCCAGCGATCGCAAATTGACTGGCATTATCCCGCCACAGTTTGGGATGTAGTAATGATGGGTAGAATTAAAAAAACAGGTTGGTTTCGCAATTTTTCTACTGTTAGCCGTAAAATTGCTACATCCGCTTTAGAAAAAGTAGGAATGCTGGAATATAAAACTCGCCCGATCGGTCAACTTTCTGGCGGACAACAACAGCGCGTATTCCTCGCCAGGGCATTATCTCAAGAAGCAGATATTTTCTGCTTTGATGAACCCTTTGCAGGTATTGATCAAAAAACTCAACAAGTTATTTTTAATATCTTTCAAGAATTAGCCGCAGCCGGTAAAATAGTCCTAGTTGTCAATCACGATCTAGGGGAATCAATAACACACTTTGATGATTTAATTTTATTAAATAAAGAAATCATCGCCTGTGGCACAAGACAAGAAATATTTAGGCAAGAAAACCTTTACCGTGCCTACGGTGGACAAGTTATGTTTTTTGCCGAAGCCAGCTAAAATCTATATTTAATTATGTTAGATTTTAAAGGCAAGGATTTTACAACTTGAATGTTAGTTAAAATCCCAACAATTATTATTACTAACCCCTCCCCCTCTCCCCCT
>CAWUOF010000760.1:0-1936 GCA_963923765.1 uncultured bacterium
TAAATTCTAAATTCTAAATTCTAAATTCTACATTCTACATTCTACATTCTACATTACTATAAACCTTAACAATTACCTACTAATACTATGTTTCCTATCGAACAAGTTCGCAAGGTTGCTCACCTAGCTCGTTTACATTTAACCCCAGAAGAAGAAACAAAACTTACTGCACAATTGGGTGATATTTTGGATTATTTTACTCAGCTTAGTGAATTAGATACAGAAAATGTACCACCTACAGCTAGAGCTATAGAAGTAATAAATGTAACACGATCGGATGAATTAATACCTTGTGCTAACCGAGAAGATATCCTGAAAAATGCCCCAGAGCAAGAGGGAGACTTTTTCAAAGTACCTAAGATTTTGAATGCAGATTAAATTACAGAAAAGGTTGGGTCGATCGCTAGGAAAACCCAACCTTTTTTAGCTATTTTATGCTATTTTATGCTTTACAACACACGCAACACACTAGGAATACTATTAATAGCTTCTAAACTGCGAATTTCTGCTAAAGCTTGGTGAAAATTACCTTCTCGCACATCATGGGTAACAACAACAATTTCGGCTAAATTACCATGAATACCAGTTTGGACAATGGACTCTAAACTAACACCATGCTCGCCGAAAATAGTACCTAATTTACCAATTACACCTGGAGAATCTTTAGTTAGGAAACGAGCATAAAAGCGACTGACTAACTCATCCATTGGCGCGATCGCGCAGTAATGCTGATGTGTGCAAGCTAACAAAGGATGAAGTTTATCAGCTTGATGACCAGCCGCACCAGTTTTTAATACCGCAGCGATATTTAAAATATCTGATACTACTGCACTAGCAGTTGGACCAGCCCCGGCACCACGTCCATAAAACATCACCATGCCAATAGGGTCGCCTTCTACTAAAATAGCATTAAATACACCATTAATGCTGGCTAGAGGGTGAGTTTTTGGTACTAAGGTAGGATGTACTCTAAGTTGTAATTCATCTGAATCTTCGGTAGGATGTTCTGAGTTACGCTTGGCAATAGCTAATAGTTTTATAACAAAATCCAATTTTTCTGAATAGGCAATATCCGCCGCACTAACTTGTCGAATGCCTTCACAATAAACCTCTTCTAATTTAATACGTCCGCCAAAGGCTAAACTAGCAAGAATAGCTATTTTATCTGCGGCATCTAAACCATCTACATCGGCAGTGGGGTCAGCTTCCGCATAGCCTAATTTTTGGGCATCGGCGAGAACATCGGCAAAATCTGCGCCTTCCGTTGCCATTCTAGTTAGGATATAGTTAGTGGTACCATTAACTATGCCTGTTACTGATTTGATTTTGTTACCACCAAGAGATTGTTTAAGAGGTAAAATTAGGGGAATGCCACCGCCGACGGCTGCTTCTATGAGTACATAAACGCCGGCTTCATTAGCGGCGGTAAAAATTTCATCGCCATAACGGGCAATTACAGCTTTGTTAGCAGTTACTATATGTTTACCGGAGGCGATCGCTTTTAGGATAAGCGATCGGGCTGGTTCTAAGCCACCTATTACCTCAACGATAATATCAACTTCTGGATCTGTGACAATTGCTTCTAGATCCGTAGTTAATATGTGATCAGGTAAATTAACCTCACGGGGTTTATCGAGCGATCGCACACCTACACGATGAATTGTTATTTCTTGTGCCAATTGATGACGACCCTCTGAGTCTAGCAAAATTTGTGCAGTCCCAGTCCCTACTGTTCCCAATCCTAATAAACCGATTTTGAAAGCCACGATTTCTCATCCATATCAACTAAATTATTTACTTAACTATTTTGACATTAATTGTGACTCTATAATTTAATAAAATTTAGCATAAAAATGAGCGATCGACGTTATTACAATTTTATTACAATTTATTAATAACTATCTATTGTTGGCTCAAACCCTGTCTCTTATACACA
>CAWUOF010000761.1:0-1934 GCA_963923765.1 uncultured bacterium
GTAACTCTTCAAAAACTTAATCGATTTGCTGAAGCCGAAGAAAATTTATGGCAATCCATTAGAATTAGGGAAGAAATTAGATCTGGGCTAGTCGATGACAGCCATAGAATCTCAATTTTTGAAACCCAAAAATCAGCTTATTTATTATTACAAGAAGTCTTAATTGCCCAAAATAAATTTACCACAGCCCTAGAAATATCAGAAAGAGGGCGTACCCGTGCTTTTGTGGAATTACTCAGACAGCGACTCACCACAGAGGTAAATTTAGACAAAGCACAAGCAAATAAATATATCGACATTCCTGCTATTCAAAACGTAGCTAAAACTCAAAACGCTACTATCGTTGAATATTCCATAGTTTATGAAGGAATCTATATCTGGGTAATTCAGCCCAATGGCGAAATTACCTTTCGTCAAGCCAACTTAAAACCTTTAGAAAATCTCGACAAATCCCCTGATGATATAGAAGAAATTATCCTCAAAACTAGGGTTTCCCTGGGCATCGAAGAAAAAGACAGTAATAAGGAAAAAATTACCTTAGAAAGCGAATTTACAGGCAATCAAGGTAATTTTCCCTTACTACAACTGTTGTATGAAATTCTCATCGAACCCATAGGGGAACTTTTACCCAGCCATCCGGAAGCGCCGATAATTTTTATTCCCCACTATGCCTTATTTTTAGTACCCTTTGCGGCATTACAAAACCCCGAAGGGCGCTATTTTATCGAAGATCATACTCCCCTAATTGCCCCATCAATCCAAGTATTAGAAATTACCCACAATCAGCAATTAGGTAATTTACAGAAAAAAGCCCTAGTAGTTGCGGAACCCACATTACACGAAACCTTCCAAACAGATCCCTATAAACTCAAATCCTATCCCTTTATGATACAAGCTGGGGAAAGCATCGCCAGCATTTTAGAAACTCAACCGATCACCGGCAATAATGCCACTAAAATAGCTGTAATCAACGGAATGCTAGAAACCCAGATAGTGCATATTTTTGCTCACGGGCTTTTAGATGAATATCAAGACGAAAAAAATCCTAATCTTAGTATTCCTGGTACTATTATTTTAGCTCCCGATGGAGAAGATAATGGAGCCTTAAATGCGGCAGAAATCCTAAATTTAAAACTCAATTCCGAGATAGTTGTGCTGGGCGCTTGTAGCACCGGTCAAGGCAAAATCACCGGCGATGGTATTATAGGATTATCTCGCTGTTTTATTCTGGCAGGGGTTCCCAGTTTAATAGTTTCCCTGTGGAATATTGGCGCACCGGCAGCTAAGGCTTTGATGACAGAATTTTATCAAAATTTAAGTCAAGGAGAAAATCGCGCCGCAGCCTTGCGTCATGCTATGCTAAAAGCTAAAAACAGTTTTCACACTCCCAAAGCTTGGGCGGGATTTACATTGATTGGTGAAACAACCAATTTATCATTAACTACTAAACAAATCGAGGATATTTTACGCACTATGTCAATTCCTGAAAATGCTACTCCGGCAGAAATTATTGAGGCTTTTTCCCAGTTATTTGATATATATCCCCCGGAGTTTTTAAGCCAAATTTACGGATTAGATCTTCAAGAAACGGATAATATAGAAGAATACGCGAATAAAATAAAATCTTGGTGTATAAATCATCAAAACGTAGCCCTAAATATAGAAAACATAATTTGTGTAATGGGTTTTGCTGATGAAAACGATGAGTCATCGGAAACACTCCAAGAAAAAGTTAGGAAATGCCATGCAAAATATATTGAGAATATTAATCGACAAAACCCAACTAAAAATCAAACACAAAAAATATAACCCGTTGTTTCCCCCGTTGTTGCGCTTTAGCGCCCCCCATTATCGTTGTTGCGCTTTAGCGCCCCCCATTATCGTTGTTGCGCTTTATCGCCCCCATTATTATACTTTATCGCCCCCCATTATTA